>CAYYFR010000007.1:0-15643 GCA_964470865.1 uncultured Burkholderiales bacterium
CGTTCGATCGCCGAGACCGAATTGATCAGCATGTCGCGGTTGGGCGCGATGTTGGAGGCATAGTCGGCGGCTTTGCCGGCGGAGGCCTGGAACGCCGCATAGAACACGTGGGTAGCCGCGCCGAAATCCGGCGCCCATGGTTGCAGCACGTCCACCGTCACGTAGCGCAGGTTCGGGCGATCCTCTCCCTTGCGGCGCGACAGGCCGATGACCCGCCAGTCAGGCAGGGATGCAAGCTTGTCGACGATATAACGGCCCATCACGCCCAGGGCGCCCACCACGACTGCGGTTTTCATGTCTTGCCTTCCGGTTGCGCTTGCATCGAGCCTGACCATGCGGCGCGGCTTTCAGCGCCGCGCCGCGCGCTTGCGCTTCACCCACATCCAGCGCAGGTACAAGCTCCAGGCGGCGTACACCATCACAAAGCCAAGTGCGGCCAGGATCGCCGCCAGCAAGGGCACGCCGACCAGAAGCGGCTTGCCAAGCGACATCGACCAGGCGCTGATAGCCTCGGCCCATTGCACCGGCGAGGCGCCGGACAGCGCCGGAACCGGCACTGCATCGGCCGACGGACCAATCACGAAGGCACCCAACTGGTAGGCCAGCAGATACAAGGGAATGATGGTCAGGGGATTGGTGTAGAGCGTGGTCACCAGCGCCACCGGCAGATTGCGCTTGAGCCACACCGCGCCCAGGGCGCCTCCGAGCATCTGCAGCGGCCCCGGGATGAGTCCGCAAAACAATCCGATTGCCACCCCGCCGGCAACGCTGCGACGACTCAGGTGCCACACTGCGGGATGGAAAAAACGTGGCCCGAGAAAACGGGCCACCTGGGTGTCGCGATATTTTTCGACGTCCGGCAAGACGCGCTTGAGCCAGCGACGCAGCATTCCACTCTCACATGCGATCAGGGAGTGCGAGTATAGAAGCTCTGAGGAACCGGAGACGTTGCCCGGCGGCATGATGCCCGACGGCAGGGCCAGGCAATGGCGGGCGATATCACCAGGCGTGGTCGGTTCAACACCACAGAGGTGTAGATGCCACCACGGCGACAAGCGTGAATCTCGAAGCGAATCGCAGGGCAGCGATAGAAAAACGCAAACCAGGTTCCTGGAAGGCGGACTCTCGAACGAAGAGTCTTTTCGATTCAAAACGTTGCAAAAGTGACTTTCTCGGCCTACGGACTGGTCCCGGGTTTACCTAGGCCAGCGCGACCGACGAATCTTCCTTGACGGTGATGCGCCACAGGGTGCGCGCCTGGTGGTGATCGGGCAGCGGCGCGGCATGCAAGAGCTGGGCGTTGTCCCACACGATCACGTCACCGACGCGATAGTCAACGGTATGCAGGTACTTCTTCTGCGTCGCATGCACCTTGAGTTCGTCCAGGAGCGCGATCGCTTCGGCGTCGTCCATTCCCTCGATGCCGAAGCAGCTGCCCGAGACGGAATAGAGCGATGTGCGGCCCATGTGCGGGTGCGTGCGCGCGATCGCGTGGCGCACCCAGTGCACCTTCTTTTTCTGATCTTCATTGAGCACCGAGGCAACCGTGCGCGAATTTTCGTCGAGATCGTCGCGGTTGCCGTAGTGGTGACGGCCGATCAGGCCTTCGAGACGTGCCTTCATGGCGTCGGGGAGTTCGTCGTAGGCGCGGGTCTGGTTGGCGAAGGTGGTGCCGTTGCCGGTTGTGGGCATGTCGAGCGCGTAGAGCATGGTGCAGCGCGCCGGCACGTCGAGGTAGGAATAGTCGGTGTGAAAGTAACTCCCTGCGTCTTTCAGGCCAGTGGGCTTGCCGTCGCGCTCGACATTCGAAAGTATCAGGATGTCGGCGATTTCGGGGTGGTGATAGGTGTCGATGACATGCGGTTCCGCACGCCCCCAACGCCTGGAAAACGCATGGAACTGCCCGGCCGTCAGGTTCTGCTCGTGGAACATGATGAAGCAATGCCGATGCAATGCCTCTTCGATGCGGCCGAAGGTGGCGGTGTCCAGCGCTTGTGAAAGGTCGATGCCTTTGATGCGGGCCCCAAGGGCGTCGGACAGCGGTTCGATCGCGATCATGGATTTCGTCCTTTCACATTCCCGGCGGGCGAAAAATTCACTTCAACAGTTCGGGCGAAATCCAGCGCGGCAGCAACAGCGGAATCTCCGGCCAGATGATCATCGCGCACAGCACCAGGAGCATGGGAACGAGCATGATCATGGTGTCTTTCAGCGCGTAGCGTAGCGGCACCTTGGCCACCGCGCAGGAGATCATCAGGCACATGCCGTAGGGCGGCGTCACCAGGCCGAAGGCGAGCGAGACGATGCCGATGATCGCAAACGAGACCGGGTGCAGGCCGACCGAGGCCGCCAGCGGCTGCAAGGTGGTGCCGACGATGATGATGGCGGGAATGGCGTCGAGGAAGCAGCCCACCACCAGAAATGACGCGGCGATCAGGAAGCCCACGCCGATCGGCCCCAGCCCCCACTGCGTGACATTGGCCAGCAAGGCCTTGGGAATCTGGTAGTAGGCCAGGAGCCAGCCGAATACCGATGCCGTGCCGATGCAGAAGAGCGCCACCGAGGCCAGGCGGCCGGTGTCGACGATGGCGGTATAGAGCTGGCGCATGCTCAACTGGCGGTAGTAAAAGATCGACAGTGCCGCCGCGTACAACACCGCCACCGCTGCGGACTCCGTGGCGGTGAAAAAGCCGAGCAGGATGCCGCCTACGATGATCAGCGGCGTGGTCAGCGCCGGAATCGAGGTAAACGCCGAGCGGACGACTTCGCCCAGCCCGGCGCGCGGGTAGACCGGATAGTTGCGCCGCTTTGCATAGGCATGCACGGTGGCCATTTGCGCCAGCCCGATCAAGAGCCCGGGGATCACGCCCGCGAGATACATTGCACCGATCGAGGTTGAGATGACTCCGCCCCACACGATCATCAGGATCGAAGGCGGGATGATCACCGCCAGCACCGCCGACACCGCCGTGATGGCAATCGAGAACGACAGGTCGTAGCCCTCTTTCACCTGCGCCTGGATGAAGAGCTTGCCCTGGCTGGCGGCATCGGCCGTCGAGGAACCCGAAATGCCGGCGAAGAACACCGACAGCACTACGTTGACCTGCGCCAGCCCGCCCGGGAAATGCCCGACCAGCGCACGCGAAAAGCGCATCAGGCGGTCGGTGATGCCGCCGACGTTCATCAGGTTGGCGGTGAGCAGGAAAAACGGCACGGCCAACAGGATGAAGGAGTTGTAGGCCTTGAACATTTCGTTGAACAGCACCATCGGCGACAGGCGCGGCTCGATCACCAGTATCGGCAGGGCTGCCAGACCAAGCGCGAATGCCACCGGCACGCGTACTGCAAGCAGGGCAAAGAAGGTACCGAACAGGACCAGCGCGGCCATGCCTGGCGACAGGGCAGCCGCGGTCACAGCGCCTTCTCGGGGGCGTTGCCGCCCAGATTCTCGCCGCGCCGGTACAGATCGATGTCGCGCGCGAATGCCTCGATCAGAAACAGCAACCAGGTGACGCCGGCCACCGGCCAGGCGATGAAGATCAGCCACATCGGCAGGTCTGCCAGCTCGGAAGTCTGGTTCCAGCCAAATTTGGTGAACTCGATGCCCCAGTAGATCGTAACCCCGGTGAATCCGAGGACAAACAGGTTGGCGACGATGCGCAGCGCCGCGTTGGCGCGCGGCGACAGTTCGTTCCAGAGGTCGACATCGAAATGCAGACGCTCACGCACGCCGATCATGGCGCCGATCATCACCATCCAGATGAAAAAGAAGCGGCTCATTTCCTCGGTCCAGATGTAGGCCGGGATCAGCGCGGTGAAGCGCGAAAATATCTGGATCGAGACCGGAACGATCAGGATCGCAACCGCGAACGCAAGCACCCACGTGAGCAACCGGTGGTAGCCGTCAAGGAATTTGGTCATTGGGCGCGGCGCGCAAACGCCGGTGGCGAGAATGGGTGAAACGCGGGGCCCGGAGCGGATCGAGGTCCGCCCCGGGGCAATGCCTTACTTGATCGCGTTGATCTTGGCGTAGATCTGCTCGGCGCCGATTTCCTTGGCGTAAGCCGCCATCACCGGGTCGACCAGCTTTTGCATCGCCGCCCGGTCTGCAAACGGAACTTGTTTCAACTTGCCGGCCTTTTCCATCGCGTCGAGTTTCTTCTGGTCTTCCGAAGACTCGATCTCACGGCCATAGGCACCTGCTTCCTTGCCGGCCTTGATGATGGCGGCCTGCAGGTCCTTAGGCAGCTTGGCGAAGGTTTTCGAGGAGAAACAAAGCGGGCGAATGGTGATGGCATGACGGGTCAGGTTGACGTTTGGCGCGACCTCGTTGAACTTCATCGCCTCGATGCCCGCGGCTTCGTTCTCGCCCGCCTCGATCACCTTGTTCTGGATCGCGTTGTAGATCTCGTTGTAGGCGATCACGGTTGGCGACATGCCAATGGCGCCGAAGGTCTTGCTCCAGATCGGCGCGCCCTGCACCCGCACCTTGAGACCTTTCAGTTCGGCCAGGTTGGTGATCGGCTTGTTGGCGAAGATGTTGCGCACACCGCCGCCGGCGTAGCCGATCAACATGACTTCGCCTTTTTTCGACACCTCGTCGGCTACCGGCTTCAACAAGTCACGGTCGAGCACCTTGTTCCAGTGGGCCAAGTCGCGAAACAGGAAGGGCGCGTCGATGAACGGTGCCGCCTTGGAGAAAGTCGACATGTGGGCCGGGGAGACGATCGCGTAATCCACCGCCTTGCCCTGGTTCATGTAGGCAAAATAATCCTTTTCGAGCCCGAGTTCGCTGTTGCGGTGAAGCACGAAAGTGATCGGCTTGGCGTAATACTTCTTGACCAATTCCTCGAATTTCAGGAGCGCCTTGTTGAACGCGTGGTCGTCATTGAATTGCACCGCGCCATGCAGGGTGATGGCCTGCTGGGCCGTTGCCGGCAATGTGGCGGTCACAAGCGCTGCAGCACCCAGCGCGCATGCCATGCGTCGATTGAAATCCATGTTGTCTCCTTGATTGTGGGTTCGCACAAGGCTTGCGAGGCAAGCCTTGATTCGGCAGGACCGGCAATGGCATTATTAACCGGTCCGTTACAACAAGGATCGCATAGGGCACCTGCGCTGTCAAACAGCGAGGCGAAAACCCGTGCCGCACAGGATCTCGTGCTTGCGCCAGCGCTTCGGGCCTGCCGGCGCTGCAAGCAACGTAAAGGCTGCAGATGGGCTCGAACCGCCGCTCGAAGCTGCACTGATTGCGTGCCGCAGCATCCCGCCCCCGCTGCACCGTCCCCAAGCCGGGGCCGCTGCGTGCGGCTCGATTACCTGAGGCCGGGCGCGCGTGCCTGCAGCGACTCGGAAAACGCCTTGGCCGCCGCTTGCGGGCCGGTCAGCACCCAGTCGAACCAGCGATTCTCAAGGCGCCGCATGTCAGCGGCCGCAGCCTGCCAATGCGTGGCCTGCTCGTTGATCAGGGTCTCGAAGGTGGGCGCCTGCAGCAACAACACAGCGCTGCTGTCGCTGCCATCCATTGAAATGCTCATGCCGTTGCGCCGTGCCAGATGCAGAATGGCCTGGTTTTCGCGCAGGCAATGCATGAACACGCGTTGCAGATAGCGATTGCGCGCCCAAGCCACCGCGTGTGCGAACAAGCAGCCACCCAGACCAGCGCCGCGCGCGCCCTGATGCACCGACAGGCCCAGCTCGGCGCCTTCGCCGACCGGCGCGACATGCACCACCGCGATCAGGTTTGCCTGGGAGTCGGCCACGCCCAACACAGCTTCGGTGTCGAAATCGATCAGGTCAACATAGCGATCGATCGCCGCATCATCCAGGGTGATGCCGAAACGCAAGCGTCGGTCAGTTGCATCGAGCGCCTTGAAGTGCGGGCGCAAGCGCCAGCGGTCGGAATCGGCGAGTTGGCGAATCACGGGGTATTGCATGCGCATTTTCCTCGACAGCAACCAGCGCAGGTCGTGGTAGCGCCAGTGCCGCAGCATGGGGATAGGGTGGGCCCGGTCGGGCCATCTCATCCGTGCTTGGATTGTGCACTGCAACAACAAGTTCCGCAAGCCGGCATAACGGCAGCTCGGCGGGCGCACCGAAATCGACTAGTGTAAGCACGCACTTACGATACTTTTATTACACATCAATATGTATTTTTCCCCTGCAGCAGAAACGAGAGGCCCCTCTAAATCAGGGCGAAGCCCGCTTCATCGTGGGCCTGCGCCGCTGATGACTGGGCGCGGAGCGCCGGAGTTCAGCGTTGCAGGCGCCGGCGGCGCACCAACGCAGGCGATCACCCGCGAAAGCGCTGCGAACCGAAACGCGCGGACACCGGCAGCTTCCCTGCGGGCGTGTCTACCGATACAGTTGCCCGCCATCGATGTCGATCACCGTCCCGCTCAAATAGGACGCCCGCTCGGACGCGCAGTACAGCACCACGTCGGCCACCTCTGCGGCCTCGGCGATGCGGCCGAAGGGCATGTTGGTGAGCAACTCCTCCCAGCGCGACTCGTCGCCCAGCGTGGTCCTGGCGCGTGCCTTGGTCAGCGTGATGATGCGATCGGTACGGGTGGCGGTCGGATTGACGCCCAGTACCCGCACACCATGATTGGTGGCGCCAGCGCCGATACCCTTGGTGAATGCGATCAGCGCGGCATTGCCGGTGGCGCCGCAAATGTAGTCAAAGCTGGGCTTGGCGCCCGCCAGGCCGATCACGTTGACGATGACGCCGCTCTTGCGCTTCATCATCGCCGGCAGGACTTCGCGCGTCATGTTGATGTAGCCGAACACTTTCAGATCCCAGGCATCGCGCCAGCGCGCCTCGTCGATCGCTTCCACCGAGCCGCCGGGAATCGCGCCGGCGTTATTGACCAGCACGTCGATGGCGCCGCAGGCTTGTGCCAGCGCTTTGGCAGAACCCGGCTTGGCGAGGTCGACCGCATGCACGTCAATGTCGACCTTGTGCTTTGCCAGGATTTCCGCCTTGGCCGCTGCCAGCCGCGCCGGGTCGCGCGACGCCAGATGCAGGGCGCAGCCTTCGGCGGCAAACGCCTGGGCACACGCCAGGCCGATGCCCTTGGAAGCGCCGGTGATGAGTACGCTCTTGCCTTTGAGTCCTAGTTCCATGATGCATGTCCTTTATTGTCAGGTGGCGGGGCAAACGGATTCGAACCAGTCGGCGATTTGCGCGCCTTGCATGAACACCACGTCATCGCGGCCGGCCAGGAGGTCAAGCATTTTTTCGAGGTAGCCGATGCGATGCGGCACGCCGATCAAATGTGGATGCAGTCCCAGCGCCAATACCCGCGGCTGGGTCTTCAATTCAGGCTCGAACGCCGCCACGGTATCGACCACGCGCTGATACATCTCGGGTGATGCGTGCTTCTCGACAGCATAGATGATGCTGTCGTTGATCTCCAGGTTATATGGCATGGCGATCAGGGGCCCGGCCTTGGTTGTCATCCAGTCCGGCAAGTCATCGATCACCCAGTCGCACACGTAGTCGACGCCGCAGGCCTTGAGCACATCGGGAGTGTCGTAGGTTTCGCGCAGGCCCGGGGAGAGCCAGCCGCGCGGCCGGCTGCCGGTGAACGCCGCCATCTTGTCGAGACAGGCTTCGATCAGTTCGCGCTCGGCCGCAGCCCCGCCAGCGGCGGCATTCATGGTTTTCTGGTGCATGCCGTGGCCGATGAATTCCCAGCCGGCATCGCGCATGGCTGCGGCCGCGCGCGGATAGGCGTCGATCACGCCGGCATTGAAACTGGTGGAGGCTGTGATGCCGCGTGCTGCCAGCGCGCTCATGATGCGCGGCAGGCCGGCGCGCATGCCGTAATCGGCCCAGGAAAAATTCGGTACGTCGGGCTCGGTTTCCTTGCCGTGCGGCGGCGTGATGATCTTGCGCGGCATCGGCTCCTCGAAGCGCCAGTGCTCGACGTTGACCACCACATGCACGATCAGCGGTTTGGGCTTGCCGTTGACCAGCGGCGCGGCCAGCCGTGCCCGCTCGTTGGACAGGGTGTAGGGAACGCGGGGATTTGCCATGCGGAACTCGCCTTGAAGGAATTGCAGTTTGGAACGATCGGGGTCGGGCACCAATACACGCGCCAGACACCGCGCCTGTTTCAGTGCTG
Organism: uncultured Burkholderiales bacterium; assembly: GCA_964470865.1. GTDB lineage: Bacteria > Pseudomonadota > Gammaproteobacteria > Burkholderiales > JAEUOS01 > JAEUOS01. The sequence continues at coordinate 8,130 of CAYYFR010000007.1, forward strand.
GCGCGCCAGAATGCCGAAGCCCGGCAAGGGGTCCAGGATGCCGACCCGCCGCAAGGCCTGCCAATAGGTAGCCACATTGACTCCGATCAGGGGCTTGCCATGCGTCGCTTCGATCTCGTCGGTAATGGCCGACACCGGCAGGTTGGTGCCCACGTGAATCAGGGCCTCGACGCCTGGGCGATCCAGCGCCCGGAATCCGCCACGAATTTCGTCTTGCGTGATGCGCGCCACCGCGGTCGGCCCGGTCGCCTTCAGACCGAGGGTATGCACCACCTCGTAGCCGCAGGCGCTGAAGAACTCGGCGATGAGAGTGTCGGCGGGCGGCCAGTAGGGCGTGAGCACCGCGATGCGCCGCGGATTGCCGATCGCCTCCAGGCCCTTCAACACCGCAATCGAGGGGGTGACGAAGGGCACGCCGCAATAGTCTTCCAGCTTCGTCTGCTCGGCCTGCGCGCGTGCGGAATCACCGCGAAACGAGTGGATTGAATGGCCGTGTGCAATCACATGCGGCTCGGCCGGCAGCACCAGATTCAGTGCATCGTCGAGATTGCCTTCCTCGGTCTCGAGTGCGCGCCGGTAGGTTTCCATGTCGTCATACGGTCGCGGCGGCAGGTACATGCGGGTGACGTGGTTGGTCACCCCGTGCGGGCGCATGGCCTCGAATTCCGGCTGCACGATGGTGTTGGTGGCCGGCACCACCACCGCAACCTTGGCGCGGGATGCGAGGACATCGGTAGACGGTTTACGATGCATCGGTGCGGTCATCGCGACGGCGGGCCTTTTCCAGGTGGTTTAACAGTGGAATGGTCTGGCTACGCCAGCGATTCCATTCAAATCAATCCGGGCAAAAGTAGCGGTTCACTCTTGCCCGCCGCGTTAAAACGAGCGCGGCATCCCCAGCACATGCTCGGCCACGTAGGAAAGGATCAGATTGGTCGAAATCGGCGCCACCTGGTACAGGCGCGTTTCGCGAAACTTTCGCTCGATGTCGTATTCGCAGGCGAAGCCAAAGCCGCCATGGGTCTGCAGGCAGGCGTTGGCCGCCTCCCATGACGCCTTGGCGCACAGGTACTTGGCCATGTTGGCTTCGGAACCGCAGGGCTTGTGGGCGTCGAACAGTTCGCAGGCCTTCCAGCGCATCAGGTTGGCCGCCTCGGTCTCGATATAGCTTTCGGCGATCGGGAACTGCACGCCCTGGTTCTTGCCGATCGGACGATCGAAAACTATGCGCTCGCTGGCGTATTTCGACGCCCGGTCGATGAACCAGTAGGCGTCGCCAATGCACTCGGCGGCAATCAGGGCACGCTCGGCATTGAGGCCATCGAGGATGTAGCGAAAGCCCTTGCCTTCTTCGCCGATGAGGTTGTCGGCCGGAATCTCCAGGTTGTCGAAAAACAGTTCGTTGGTCTCGTGGTTGACCATGTTGCGGATCGGCCGCACGCTCATGCCGTTGGCGACCGCATGCTTGAGATCAACCAGGAAGATCGACAGGCCGTCGGCCTTTTTCTTCACCTCCGCCAACGCCGTGGTGCGTGCCAGAAGGATCATCAGATCGGAATGCTGAATGCGCGAGATCCAGACTTTCTGGCCGTTGACCACATATTTGTCGCCGCGGCGCTCGGCCACCGTCTTGATCTTGGTGGTATCGGTGCCGGTGGTGGGCTCGGTCACACCCATCGACTGCAGACGCAACTCGCCGGAGGCTATCTGCGGCAGGTAAAGGCGCTTCTGTGCCTCCGAGCCGTGCCGCAACAGCGTATTCATGTTGTACATCTGGCCATGGCAGGCGCCCGAATTACCGCCGCGGCGATTGATCTCCTCCATCACCACCGAGGCTTCGGCCAAGCCCAGACCGGAGCCACCATAGGCCTCGGGAATCAGTGCTGCCATCCAGCCGGCTTTGGTAAGCGCGTCAACGAAGGCTTCCGGATAGCCGCGCGCGTCGTCCACCTTCTGCCAATAGGCCGAGTCGTATTGGGCGCACAAGGCGCCAACAGCCTCGCGAATCTCGGAAAAATTCTGGGTTTGCGTATCGATCATGGGGGTCCTGGTAGCTTTGGTTCCGCGCGTGGGCACTGACGGGCGAGGCGTTAATTATCGGGTCAATCAGAAGCCTGCGCAGCAAAAAGGCAAGGCACTGTTGGTCCCGGTCGAGGAAGCCCTGCAGCAGTTCGACACCTGCGAAAAACGCGACTGCCCGGGAAATCGGCGTGTGGAGCGGGTGAAGGGAATCGAACCCTCGTCGTAAGCTTGGGAAGCTTCTGCTCTGCCATTGAGCTACACCCGCGAGCGTCACGGATTTTACGATGTTTTGATGAGGCCGGTGTCGAGTGCGCGCCACAGATACAGCGCCAGATACGAGCGATACGGTGCCGCCAGATCAGGGTCGAACCGGCGTTTGCGGCGCGTTCGGGATGGGCCCTCTATGAGCGCGATCGCGCGCTGAATGCTGCCGTCGGCCGCCGGGAAAATATCCTCGTGACCGACATAGAAGAGCGCGATGATCGAGGCGGTCCAGGGGCCCATGCCGCGAAACTGCCTGATCTGGTCAAGCAGTTCCTGCGGCGGCAATGCGTACCAGTGATCCAGGGCCTGCAGATTGGCGCCGACTTGCGCGCCGATCGCGCAAACGGTGCGCGCCTTGGCGCCGCTCAAGCCGCAGCCGCGCAGGCTGTCATGATCAAGCAGCCAGGAACCGGGCAGGTCACTTGCCTGCGCCGCAGCCTTGACCCGCTCATAGATGGTCTGCGCCGCCCGGGACGACAGCATCTGGCCGGTGACCACCCGCACCAGCGCCTCAGGCAATGCAAGATCGCGCCGCTTGAGAGCGGGAACCGTCTTCATCCGGCCCAGCAGATCGGCAAGTTCCGGATAGCGGGCCTGCAGGTGGCGCTTGATGCGGATGCTCATCGGCGGCTCATCGGCGGGTCATCGGCTATACGGGTTGCTTGGGGAAACACTGGACAAGTCCGTAGGTCAAGACAGTCCCACTTTGAAAGCGTTGAATCGAAAGGACTCCTGGTTCGCGGATCCGGATGCCAGGGACTTTTTCAGCGTTTTTTTTGGAACACAGGCGTGAGCGCGATCATAGTCCAGGCGCAGGACGAGTATTGACGCGACGCGTCTTGATTTGCGTTGACTTGCGTTTGGCCACCGGCTGAAGGCTTCCGCTACACTGGCGAACCTCATCGACAATACAGTCTTGTCACAGTGATCCAGATAACGGTAAACGGCGCGCCGCGCGCGCTCGATGCGGGCAGCACGGTTTCCGCCCTGCTGGCCCAGATGAATCTGACGGGCAAACGGGTGGCGGTTGAAAGAAACGGCGAAATCGTTCCCAAGGGGCGCCACGCCGATTCATTGCTGGCCGCCGGCGATGCGCTTGAAATCGTGGTGGCCGTCGGCGGCGGCTGACAAGCGAAGGAATGCAATGGAAATGACGTTCAAGGACAAACCCTTCGAAATCGCCGGCACGGTGTATCGGTCGCGCCTGCTGGTGGGTACCGGCAAGTATCGCGACTTCGAACAAACCCGCGACGCCATCGAAGCCTCCGGCGCACAGATCGTGACGGTGGCGATTCGCCGCACCAATATCGGCCAGGACGCCAATGCGCCTTCCCTGCTCGACTTCATTCCGCCTTTGAAGTACACCCTGTTGCCCAATACCGCCGGCTGCTACAGCGCCGACGATGCCGTGCGCACCCTGCGCCTGGCGCGCGAACTGCTCGACGGTCATACGCTGGTCAAGCTCGAGGTGCTGGGCGACCCGCATACGCTGTACCCGAACATGATCGAGACCCTGGCGGCGGCAAAAACCCTGGTGGCCGACGGTTTTTCGGTAATGGTGTATTGCAGCGATGATCCCCTGATGGCGCGGCAGCTCGAGGACATCGGCTGCGTCGCCGTGATGCCGCTGGCCTCGCTGATCGGCTCCGGCATGGGCATCCTCAATCCATGGAACCTCTCGCTGATCATCGAAAGGGCGCAGGTGCCGGTGATTGTCGATGCTGGCGTGGGCACGGCTTCGGACGCCGCGATCGCGATGGAACTGGGTTGCGACGGCGTACTCATGAATACCGCGATCGCCGCGGCGACCAATCCGGTGCTGATGGCGTCGGCCATGAACAAGGCCGTGCAGGCCGGGCGCGAAGCGTTTCTTGCTGGCCGCATGCCGCGCAAGCTGTACTCGGCCAGCCCCTCGTCGCCTACCGGCGGCATGATCGCCGCCGCCCGCACGTGAGACCGAATCCGGATTTACCTGCCGCGCCGGCCTGGCCGGGCGGCCGCTGATGAACGCGCTCCCCGAGACCGCCCCGCAAGACACACCGCGCCTGACGACGCGTTCGATCCGCAGTTTTGTGTTGCGCCAGGGACGCATGTCGCCGGCGCAGGTGCGCGCCTACGAAGATCTGCTGCCGTGCCTGGGGATTGAATATGCGACCCAACCCCTCGATTTCGCGCAGGCGTTCGGGCGCTTGGCACCGGTGGTCGTCGAAATCGGCTTCGGCATGGGCGAAACCACCGCACGCATCGCCGAGGCAATGCCCGGGACCAACTTTCTCGGGCTCGAGGTACACGCGCCCGGGGTTGGTGCCCTGTTAAAGCTGGTCGGGGAAAAGCAACTCGCCAACGTTCGCGTGATCCGCCACGACGCCGTTGAAGTGATGCAGAACATGATCGCGCCGGCCAGTCTGGCGGGCATTCACATTTTCTTTCCCGATCCGTGGCCCAAGGCTCGGCATCACAAGCGGCGTCTGATCCAGAGCGCTTTTGTCGCTCTCCTGGCCAGCCGGCTGGCGCCGGGCGGCTATCTTCACTGCGCCACTGACTGGGAGGAGTACGCTCAGCAAATGCTTGAAGTGCTGTCCGCGGAACCGCGGCTGATCAACGCCGCCAATGGCTTTGCCGCCAAACCTGCCTACCGGCCTTTGACCAAATTCGAGGCGCGCGGCCTGAAACTGGGCCATGGCGTGCGCGATGTACTGTTTCGCCAAATGCCCGGGGCGCACCTTGAATCGGCCGGTGGCCAGACATGATGCCCGGCACGGCGCTTGCCATCGACCATGGGTCGCGCGCAGCCATTCCTGCTTCGCGGACACCCTCCGCGCTTTCCAAAGTCCATGCCCCGATCTTCGCGCGGGCGCAACCACAAGGCGTAAACATGCATAGCGCTCTCCGCGTTTCGGTTTTCTCGCTCGTCCTCTTCGCAGCGGCACCGGCAATGGCCCAACTAAGGGCGCCGACACCCCCACCGCCTGGTGCGGCCGCGAGCCCGACGCAAGAGGCTCCCGCCGCAGCTCAAGCACCAGGCGGAGCGCCGCAGCAGATCGATCCGCTGACGCGCGAGTTCCGCGATTGCATCCAGAAAGCCCAGGCCGCGATGCAGGCGAAGAATGCAGAAGATCTGGCCTTGATCCGCAATTGCCTGACCGGTGAGGTCAAGCGCCAGGAAGCGCGTTTCTCCCAGCATGTGTCCAAGCTCACAATTGCGCTGGCGCCGGAGGAGAAAAAGAAGCTCGACGCCGCCAACAGCGCCTGGCGCCGCTATCGCGATGCCAATTGCGCCTTCTACGGCGACCCGGCCGGTGTACCGCCGCTGGCCGTGACCAATGCCGAGTGCACCCTCAAATTCACCGTTGACCGTGCGCTGGAACTCGAACGGCTGACGCTGGTGGTCGCGCAGCGTGAACAGGCAAAAGCTGCCGCGCCTGTCGACGCCAGGAAGTGATCCGCCCCGCAGTCGGTTTCAGGACGACCAGTTGACCCAGCCGAAGTGCGAGGTAAGCAGCACCAGCGCGCCGAACACGATGCGATACCAGGCGAAGGGCTTGAAGTCGTGGGTTGAAACGAAGCGAATCAACCAGCGCACGCAGACAAACGCGCTGACAAACGCGGAAACGAAGCCGACCACCCACATCCCGAGGTCGTCCGCCGACAACAGGTGGCGCTCCTTGTAGAGCGAATAGACCGATGCCGCCACCAGGGTAGGCACGGCGAGAAAGAAGGAAAACTCCGTCGCCGCCTTGCGCGACAGGCCGAACAACATGCCGCCGATGATGGTGGCACCGGAACGGCTGGTGCCGGGCAACAATGCGAAGGTCTGCGCAAAGCCCAGCTTCAGGGCGTCCAGCGCATGCATGTCGTCGACCTCGGCAACCCGCACCGCACGTCGGGCACGGCCATCGCGCTCGACCCACAGGATCACCAGGCCACCGAGAATGAAGGTGATGGCCACGGTGGTGGCATTGAACAGATGCGCCTTGATCACCTTGTTGAATGCCAGACCCAGCACAGCCAGCGGCATGAAAGCGATCGCCAGGTTGAACCAGAAGCGGCGCGCACGTTCATGCGTGGCGAATTCGGTGACGGCGGACCACAGGCGCCCGCGGTACTCGATGCAGACCGCGAGGATGGCGCCGCTCTGGATCACGATCTCGAACAACTTGGCCTTGTCGCCCACGAAGCCAAGCAACTGCCCGGCGAGAATCAGGTGGCCGGTGGAAGAGATCGGCAAGAACTCGGTCAGGCCTTCAACAACCCCGAGAATCGCCGCCTTGATGAGAATTGAAATATCCATCAGGCGATTTTAACCGCCGCTCCTGCATCCAAGGATGGGCCTGCCACAGTACATGAGGGGAAGCACGCCCAGGTGGGCAAGCTCGAAGGGGCAGGCTCGACGGGACAACAACTTGCCGGGCCAGCGTAGAATTCCCGCGCGCCATACCGCCTCGGAAGCAGATCATGCTGCCAGCCCTCGTTTCCAACCTGTCAGGACTACGCATCATGCGCTCTCGCCGCCAGTTCATGCTCAGTACCGCCTCGTTCGCCAGCGCATATGCCTGGCTTGATCCTTCGCGCGCGTGGGCACAAGGCGTGGGCAACCTGATCGAACTTACGGGCGATGTTCAGGTGAATGGTCGCAGACTGCCACCTGATGGTGTAATCCAGACCGGAGACCGGGTACAAACCGGCCCAGCCAGCACTTGCGGGTTCACCGTCGGGCGCGACGCCTTCCTGCTGCGCCCCAATACCGATTTGACGCTCACCCGCGGCCCCTCACTGTTCATTATCGAAGGCGCGCGTCTGTTGACCGGAGCGATGGCCAGCGTGTTTGGCCGCAGCGAACGGCCGCGCAACGTCATTTCACGAACCGTCACCGCCGGCATTCGCGGCACCGGCTTCTATGTCGAGACTCGTCCGGACTCCACCTATTTCTGCACCTGTTTCGGCAGCATCAATCTGGCGTCCGCCGCGGGCGACAGCGAACTTGTCAACTCGACCCGGCACGCGGCGCGACGCATCCTGGCCAACCCGGTGGCGGGAAAGACGATTGAGACGGCTCCCCTGGAGAACCACGAGGATGCTGAACTTGATCGGCTCGCGCTCCTGGTCGGGCAACGCTCTCCCTGGTATCGACGCTGAGCGAGACATGCCGCGCGACCGAAAGCGCGGCGCTGCCTCACTCATACCGCAACGCCTCGATCGGCAGCAGCTTCGACGCCTTGCGCGCCGGG
>CAYYFR010000007.1:15743-73530 GCA_964470865.1 uncultured Burkholderiales bacterium
TTCACTCATACCGCAACGCCTCGATCGGCAGCAGCTTCGACGCCTTGCGCGCCGGGGCTTTACGCTCCGTCGCGCTGCGCTGCGCCAGCCCCTGCAACTTCACTCATACCGCAACGCCTCGATCGGCAGCAGCTTCGACGCCTTGCGCGCCGGATAGAAGCCGAAAAACACCCCGATCGCGGCCGCGAAGCCGACCGCCAGGAGCACCGCATCGGGGTCGATCTCGACGCGCCAGCCGGCGAAGTTGCCGATTGCCAGCGAGCCACCGAAGCCCAGCGCCACTCCCAACAGGCCACCGATCAACGCCAGGGTTACAGCTTCGACCAGAAACTGGGTGAGGATGTCGCGCGCCCGCGCTCCCACGGCCATGCGCAATCCGATCTCGCGGGTGCGCTCGGTTACCGACACCAGCATGATGTTCATGATGCCGATGCCGCCCACCAGCAGCGAGACACCGGCCACCGCAGCCAGCAGCAGCGCCAGAATCTTCGATGACGCTTCCTGTGCCTGCAGTATCTCGGTCAGGTTGCGAATGGTGAAGGTGTCATCCTGGTTTTGCTGCAACCGGTGTCGCTGGCGCATCAAAGAGCGAATTTTCTCTTCGGCCTCGGCCATCGAGGCGCCGTCGCGGGTCTTGACCGACATGCTGCCGATGCGCCGCTGCTTGCCGGCCTGGTTGCCGAACAGGCGATTGCGCGCGGTCGAAAGCGGTACGAACACCACATCGTCCTGGTCGCTGCCAAGCATGCTCTGGCCCTTCTTGGCCAGCACGCCAATCACGGTGAACGGCACCTGCTTGACGCGGATGGTCTGGCCGATGGCTTCCTCGGGCAATGCGTTTTCGCCGAACAACTTCGACAGCACGCTCTGGCCGATGATCGCCACCTTGCCGGCGCCGCTCAGTTCCGCGGCTTCATAGTCGCGCCCGGTCACAAGCGGCCATTCACGCGCCTCGAAATAGTCATTGTTGATGCCGTAGAAGGTGGTGAACCAGTTGCTGTTGCCGAAAATCACCTGGCCGGAGCCGCGCATCGAGGGCGCGGCCACCTGTACCTCCGGCACCTCGCGCACGATCGCCGCGGCATCGTCCTCGGTCAGTGATTGCGTGGTGCCCGCGCCGCCGCGCGCACCGGAGGCCGTGGTCGAACCGGGGAAAATGATCATGATGTTGCTGCCCAGCGACTTGATCTGCTCTTCCACCCGCGCCTGCGCGCCGTTGCCCACCGCCAGCATGGTGATGACCGCGCCGACACCGATGATGATGCCCAGCATGGTGAGGGTGGAACGCAGCTTGTTGACGCGCAGCGCGTTGAGCGCAATGCGCAGGGTCGACCAGAGATTCATGACGGCATCCTTTCACGTGCATCGACCGCGGCGTTGACACGGTCTTCGACCACCCGCCCGTCGCGAAAGTGGATCACCCGCCTGGCGAATGCCGCAACGTCGGCCTCGTGCGTCACCAGCACCACGGTGATGCCCTCGCGATTGAGCTCCTGCAGCAAGGCCATCACTTCCACGCTGGTTTTCGAATCGAGCGCGCCGGTCGGTTCATCGGCCAGGATCAAAAGCGGATCGTTGACCAGCGCGCGCGCAATCGCCACCCGTTGCTGCTGACCGCCGGAGAGCTGATTGGGTTGATGGTCGGCACGATTGGCCAGGCCCACCTGCGCCAGGCGTCGAGTTGCCTTGGCGCCACGCTCGGCCCGCGACAGCGCGGTGTACAAGAGCGGCAGTTCGACATTATCCCGGGCCGTGGTGCGCGGCAGCAGGTTGAACTGCTGGAACACGAAACCGATACGCTGGTTGCGAATGCGCGACAGTGCATCGCCTGAAAGCTTCGCCACATTTTCGCCGGCCAGCAGGTAATCGCCGGCGCTCGGGCCATCGAGGCAGCCTATCAGGTTCATGAAGGTCGATTTGCCGGAACCGGACGGGCCCATCACGGCGACGAATTCGCCCTCGTCTATGGTCAGTGTGACGCCATCAAGCGCACGCACGACGTTGTCGCCCATGCGGTATTGTTTGACCAGATCGCGCGTCTCGATCAGTGGCTGCTTCATGCCGACCTCGCCGTGCGCCCGGCCGGCCCGATCAGCGCTGCCCGACCACGCTCCGGCGCAGGCCGCAATGAACTCCAGCGTGCTTTCATCGGGCTTCCATCAGAAAGGCAGGCGCGGGCCGCGCGGCGCAGCCGACGCCGGCGCCGCCGACTTGCCCGGGGCGGTCGCCACGCCGACCAGAACTTCCTGGCCCTCTGTCAGATCGCCACCGAGCAATTCAGTCGCGGTACCGTCGGTGAGACCCAGGCGCACCTGAACCAGTTGCGGCTTGCCATCCGCGCCGGCGATCCAGACGCGGCCGCGGGTGGGCGCACGGCCGGCGGTTTCAGCGACGATTTCGATGTAGCGCTTGCGCTGATCTTCGCGCAGCATCGCGGTGATTTTTTCGCGCATCTCGGCGCGATTGCGCTCGGCCGCCTTGGGACGCTCCGCCTCGGACATGTCGCGCAAGGCCATGAACTTGTCACGCATGCCGGCGAAGATTGCGTCGAGCTTGGTTTGCTGGTCGGCATCGAGCTTGAGTTCGCTGACAAGCCGCTCACGCTGCGCGCTCAACTGGCCGCGCCCACCGCCACCCGGCGCAGCCCCCGGAGCACTGCCCGGAGTATTTGCAGGCGCCGCAGCGGTGCCCGGTCCTGGTGCATCCTCGTTGACGCCCGGCGGGCGAAAGCGCAGGGCGCTGTTGGCCACCTTGAGTACGCTATCGCGACGATCGGTGGTGATGCGCACCGACGCGGTCATGCCAGGCAACAGGGTCAGGTCCGGATTGGCCGCGGTGATCACCACCGTGTAGGTCACCACGTTCGATACGGTCTGCGCGGCTTTGCGCACCTGCTTGACCGCCCCGGTGAAGGTGCGACCCGGAAACGAATCGACGGTGAAAGTCGTGCTCTGACCGACACGCACGCGGCCGACATCGGATTCGTCAATAGCCGAATCGACCTGCATGTCCGCCAGGTTCTGCGCAATCACGAAGAGTTCGGGCGCTTGCAGCGAGGCCGCGACGGTCTGTCCCGGTTCGATCGAGCGTTTGACCACGATGCCGTTGACCGGCGAGCGGATCGCGGTGCGTTCCAGATCGATCTTTGCCTGCGCCAGTTGCGCTTCACGCTGCTTGACCACAGCCAGCGAGTTGCGCGAATTGGCTTCCGCCACGCCCTGTTGTGCCTTGGCCGCTTCCAGCCCCGCCACTTGCGCCTTGTACAGCGCATCGGCTTTTTCCGCCTCGGAGGATGCGATGAAGTTTCTCTCCACCAGCGACTTCTTGCGCTCGAGATCGCGCCGGGCCTCGGCCAGATTGGCATCGGCCCGCGCCACCTCCGCTCGTTGCACGGCCACGTTGGCCTGCTGGGTGCCGACCGAGGCGCGCGAAGCATCGAGATCGGCCTGCGCCTGGCGCATGCGGTACTCGATCTGCTCGGGGTCGATGCGCGCGATCAGTTGCCCCTTCTTGACCTCACTGTTGAAATCGACGAACAGCTCCTTGATCTGGCCCGAGACTTGCGATCCGACCGATACCGACACCACCGGGTTGAGAATGCCGGTGGCAGCGACGCTGGCGATCAGCGGCCCTTTCTCGACCTTGGCGCTGCGAAACTTCTGTGCCTCGTCCTTTCCGCCCAATTGCTTCCAGCCGAACCAGCCGCCGGCGCCAACCAAGGCTGCCACCACCAGCCACCACCATTTGCCACGCAAGCTTATTGCCATGTGCACGATCGCCATCGCCCGGAAGCGGGAATTGTAGGCGGATTCAAGCGTTTGGCGACGAGCAAAATCGTAAGCGCTTGTATGGCCGGGGACCGACGGCAACGGCGCTGCGCCACAGCCGACGGCATGGCGTCGGGCCGGCGGCGTCGCGGCTCGGTTGCGGACCGTCAGCGTGGCGCGTTGGCGTCAACCACCGTCAATGCGGTCATGTTGACGATCCGTCGCACCGTCGCCGACGGCGTCAGGATATGCACCGGCCTGGCTGCGCCGAGCAGGATCGGGCCGATCGTAATGCCGCCGCCGGCCGCGGTCTTGAGCAGGTTGTAGCTGATGTTGGCCGCCTCGATACCCGGAAACACCAGCAGGTTGGCTTCGCCGGTCAGGGTTGAGTCGGCCATCGCGGCGCGCCGCACCTTAGCATCGAGCGCGGCGTCGCCATGCATCTCGCCATCGACCTCGAGCCAGGGCGCATGCTCGCGCAGGATCGCCAGGCAATCGCGCATCTTGATCGCCGAGGGCGCATCGAGGCTGCCGAAATTCGAATGCGACAACAGCGCCGCCTTCGGCACAATGCCGAAGCGGCGGATCTCCTCGGCGGCCAGCACGGTGATGTCGGCAAGCTCTTTCGCACTGGGGTCGGAATTGACGTGGGTATCTACCAGGAACACGGTGCGACCGGGCAGCATCAGGCCGTTCATCGCCGCATACTGCTTGACGCCATCACGCAGCCCGATCACCTGATCGATGTAAGGCAGGTGCAACGGATGGGTGCCGTAGGTGCCGCAGATCATGCCGTCGGCGTCGCCCTTCCTGATCATCATCGCGCCGATCAGGGTCAGGCGGCGGCGCATTTCGATCTTCGCGTATTGCCGGGTAATGCCGCGGCGTTTGGTCAGGTCGAGGTAGGTCTGCACGTAATCGGCGTAACGCTCGTCGTGCTCCGGGTTGATCAGGTCGAAATCAGTGCCGGCGCGCAGGCGCAGGCCGAAGGTCTGGATGCGCTTCTCGATCACCAGCGGACGGCCGATCAGCACCGGGCGGGCGATGCGCTCGTCAATCATCACCTGAGCGGCGCGCAGGACGCGCTCTTCTTCGCCCTCCGCCAACACCACACGGTTCTTCTTATTGGCCAGCGTCGCCGCGCGCGCGGCTTCGAAAATCGGCTTCATCAACAGGCCGGAGTGATAAACGAACCGCTCCAGCTGATTGCGGTAGGCGTCGAAATCGGTGATCGGATGGGTGGCGACCCCGGAATCCATCGCCGCCTTGGCGACCGCCGGCGACACCTTGGCGATCAGGCGCGGGTCGAACGGCTTGGGAATCAGGTATTCCGGGCCGAACGAGAGGTTGCTGGTGCCGTAGGCCATGGCGACAATCTCGCTCTGTTCGGCCTGCGCCAGCTCGGCGATCGCACGCACCGCCGCGATCTCCATTTCCGGCGTGATGGTGGTGGCGCCGACATCGAGCGCACCGCGGAAAATGAACGGGAAACACAACACGTTGTTGACCTGGTTGGGAAAGTCGGTGCGGCCGGTGCACATGACCGCATCGTCGCGTACCGCCTTGACCAGGTCAGGCATGATTTCCGGGTGCGGGTTGGCCAGCGCCAGGATCAGCGGACGCGCCGCCATCTGCCTGACCATATCCTGCTTCAACACGCCACCGGCCGACAGGCCGAGGAAGATATCGGCGCCAGCGATCACATCGCCCAGGGTGCGAGCGGGGATGTCCTTGGCGAAGCGCGCCTTGTTTTCATCCATCTCCTCCTTGCGGCCGCTGTAAACCACGCCGGCGATGTCAGTGACGATGATGTTTTCCATGCGCATGCCGAGCTTGATCAGGAGGTCCATGCAGGTCAGCGCTGCGGCACCGGCACCGGAGGCCACCAGCTTGACCTTCCCGATCTCCTTGCCGACCACCTTCAGGCCGTTGAGAATGGCCGCGCCGACGATGATCGCGGTGCCATGCTGATCATCATGAAACACCGGAATCTTCATCCGTTCACGCAGCTTGCGTTCGACATAGAAGCATTCCGGCGCCTTGATGTCTTCCAGATTGATGCCGCCGAAGGTAGGCTCGAGCGCGGCGATGATCTCGACCAATTTTTCCGGATCGCGCTCGTCGATTTCGATATCGAAGACATCGATACCGGCGAACTTCTTGAACAGCACCGCCTTGCCTTCCATCACCGGCTTGGCCGCCAGCGGCCCGATCGCGCCCAGACCCAGCACCGCGGTGCCGTTGGTGATCACACCGACCAGGTTGCCGCGCGAGGTCATGTGCCGAGCCTCGCCCGGATCGCGCACGATTTCCTCGCAGGCATAGGCCACGCCCGGCGTGTAGGCCAGCGCCAGGTCGTACTGGTTCACCAGTTGCTTGATCGGCGCAACCGCGATCTTGCCCGGTTGCGGGTAGCGGTGATAGTCAAGCGCAGCTTTCTTCAGTTGCGCACGGGCCTTATCGTCTTGGTCGGGCATGTTGACTTTCGCTTGAGAGCTTTCACTCTTTTAAATGATGTGATCGCCCGGCAAGTTGGCTTGCCACAGTGGCCGGGCGAATAATGCTTGTCCGGTTCACCGCGTCGTGCCGGCGAACCGTTGCTGGCTGCGGATTCGGGCAACGGTCCCACAAGTATGGGGCCAATTTAGGCTGGCCGCCGCTGCCCGTCCGCGCCAGCGCGGGGGTCGGAATCTACTTTTGCCAAACACCGCAGACGGCCTGTCCAACAGACGCCCTTGCTGGCGGATTTGAGCCGAATCGGCCAGACCGGAGACAATCGCACCGATGAAGAAGCCGCGCATGGACGCCGGACACCAGCAGCGCCAGTTGCCGGCAGCGGGGTTGCACACCGCCGCGGCGGCCTGTCACCGCTATTTTCCAGGAGCGCAGACTTGATGGAACTCCCGCTCTGGCTGTCAATCGCCGCCAAGGTGCTGTTCGCGATGTCGGTGGTGGTCGGCGCAACCACAGTTGCAGAAAAAAGCGGCCCGCTGATCGCCGGCCTGATCATCGCAATGCCGCTGTCCATCGGCCCCACCTACGTCTTGCTCGCCCTCGCCGCCGCGCCGCAGTTCGTCGCCGCGAGCGCGGTCGGTAGCATCGGCGCGAACATCGCCGTGGCGCTGTTTGCCACGGTCTACATCCTGCTGGCGAAGCGCCTGCCGATGCCACCTGCCCTGGCGCTCGCGCTCCTTGGGTGGTTTGGCGTTTCCTGGCTCATCTTGCGCTGGAATCCGTCACCCATCATTACACTGGTGTTTGGCACCCTGGCACTGGTCGCGGCGTCGCTGCTGACCCGCCGCGCGGTGGCTGGCCGCGCCCTGCTTGCCGGCGCCAAACGCTGGTACGACCTGCCGTTGCGCGCCTTGTTTGTCGGCCTGTTCGCCGGCCTCTTGGTCACCATCAGCCACGCCATCGGCCCGGACTGGACCGGCTTCCTCGCCGCCTTCCCCCTGGTGCTCACCACCACTGTGGTGTTGATGCACCCGCGGGTCGGACCGGCCGCGACGGCAGCGGCGTTGGCTATCGCGGTGCAAGGCATCGTGGTCTATCCTTGCGCGCTGTTTCTGATTTACCTGTATGGCCAGACTTGGGGCGTGTGGTGGTCTTTTCTGGCGGCACTGCTGCTGATCGTCGGCTGGGCCGGTCTGGTGTATGCATGGCGCTCGTCGCGCGGCATTGGCCGGGCCTGATGGCGTTGCAGCCGCCGATGCGATTGCCTCGACCGCAAGCGCCAGGCGTCGCGTTGATGTAGCCCTTGCATGCAGACGCTACAATCGCCCCGCTCTTCGCTGATCATCGGCTGCCATGAACCTCCCCACCACCCGCGCCATCCCGCTGCCGATTGCCAGGCGCATGGACGATATCGAATCGTTCCATGCGATGGAAATCGCGCGCGAAGCCTACGAACTTGCGCGTCAGGGCCGCTCGATCATCGCCATCAATGTGGGCGAGCCTGACTTCGCCGCACCGGCCGCGGTGATGGATGCGGCGGATGCCGCCATTCGCCGCGGCGACACCCATTACACGGTGGCGCTCGGCATCGCGCCGCTGCGCGAGGCGATCAGCGCCCACTATCGGCGCCACTACGGACTGGATATCCCGGCTGCGCGCATCGCCGTCACCGCCGGCGCGTCAGGCGCCATGCTGATTGCCTTCGGCACGCTGGTCAACCCGGGCGACGAATGGCTGATGCCCGACCCGACCTATCCCTGCAACCGCCGCTTCGTTTCACTCTATGGCGGCACGACGCGCCTGATTCCGTGCGGGCCGGCGCAAAACTATCAGCTCACCGCCGATCTGGTGGCTCGTCATTGGGGCCCGACCACCCGGGGCGTGATGGTCGCCACGCCTTCGAATCCGACCGGCACCACGATCGCGCCGGCCGAGATGCGCGCCATTCATGCGCTGGTGCGCGCGCGCGGCGGCGTGCTGCTGGTTGACGAGATTTACCACGGCCTCACTTACGAACGCGACGCCGACTCTGCCTTCATCAACGAAACCAGCGTGCTGGCCGATACTGAGGAGGTGATCGTGGTCAACAGTTTTTCCAAATATTTCAACATGACCGGCTGGCGTCTGGGCTGGATGGTAGTGCCCGAGACGCACATGAAGGCGGTGGAAAAGCTTGCGCAAAACCTGTTCATCTGCCCTTCGACGGTCGCGCAACACGCGGCGCTGGCCTGCTTCGAGCCCGCCACGTTGGCGGTCTATGAAGCGCGACGTGCACAGTTTGCGTGTCGACGCGACTATTTCGTGCCGGCGCTGCGCGAACTCGGCTTCGGCATCGCCGGCATGCCCGAAGGCGCGTTCTATGTGTATGCGGACATCTCGAAGTTCGCCTCCGACAGCTACAAGTTCTGCACCGATTTGCTGCACGCCACCGGCGTGGCGATCACGCCCGGCCTGGACTTCGGTGATGTCGACGCGGCAAAATATGTGCGCCTGACCTACACCGTGGACATCGCGCAACTGCGGGAAGTGATCGCCCGTCTCAAGCGATTCCTGGCGCAGGCTTGAGGAGAACGCATGGCGCGCATCGCCGTTGGCGGCTTTCAGCACGAAACCAATACCTTCGCCCCGACACCGGCTGACTACGCGGCATTCGAGTCCGGCGGTGGCTGGCCGGGCCTGTGTGTGGGCGGCGCGATCGAAGCTGCGGTGGCCGGCGCAAATATTCCGGCCGGCGGCGCTTTCGCCGCACTCGGCGCGGCCGGGCACCAGACCGTCGGCCTGACCTGGGCGGCGGCATCGCCCTCGGACAAGGTCAGCGCCGAGGCCTTCGAGCGGATTGCCGGCGACATGATCGCCCGCCTCAAGGCGGCGCTGCCGGTCGACGGGGTCTACCTCGATCTGCACGGCGCGATGGTCGCTGAGAACTTCGACGACGGCGAAGGCGAGCTGCTGCGCCGGGTTCGCGCAACCGTCGGCGATCGTGTGCCGATCGCGGTAAGCCTCGACCTGCATGCCAACGTGACCCGACAAATGATCGCACTGGCCGACGCGATCGCGATCTATCGCACCTATCCGCATATCGACATGGCCGAAACCGGCGCCCGCGCCGCTGCCTTGCTGATCGACATGCTGGCCAGCGGCCGGCGCCCCGCCAAGGCCTTTCGCACATTCGACTACCTGACCGGCATTCCCTCGCAGTGCAGCTTCATCGAACCCTGCAAGTCGCTTTACGCATTGATCGACAGCCTGGATCGCAAACATGGCGTGACCCTTTCATTCGCGCCCGGCTTCCCGATGGCGGACTTTGCCGAATGCGGCATGTCGATCTGCGGCTACGGCCATGACCAGATCGCGCTCAACAACGCGATCAACGAACTGCAAGCTGCCGTGGTCGCGGCCGAGCCGGATTTCGCCTTGGTGCTGCATTCCCCGGCGGAAGCGATTCGCCGCGCCATGCAGAGCGGCGCCATCGGGCTGCCGACCGTGCTGGCCGACACCCAGGACAATCCGGGCGCCGGTGGCAATGGCGACAGCACCGGGCTCTTCGCGACGATGCTGGCGATGCGTCCAGCGGACGCGGTGCTGGGCATGTTGATCGACCCGCCAGCGGCCAGGTTCGCGCATCAGCTTGGCTTGGGCAATACCGCTTCGTTCTCGCTCGGCGCGATTTCCGGCGTTGCCGGCATGCTGCCGGTTCACGGGCGTTTCAAGGTCGAGGCTCTGGGCGACGGCAACTTCACGGGTACCGGTCCGTTTTATCGCAACTTCAGACTCCACATGGGGCCGATGGCGGCGCTGCGCAGCGTCGAGGCGCCAGGCGTGCGCGTGGTGCTAGCCACCACCAAGTGCCAGACTGCCGATCAGGAAATGTTTCGCCATGTCGGCATCGAACCGAAAATGCAGCGCATGGTGGCGGTCAAGAGCTCGGTGCATTTTCGCGCCGATTTCCAGCCGATCGCGCGCGAGGTGCTGGTGGTGAAGGCAGCGGGTCCGGCTCTGGCCGACCCGGCGGAATTCGCCTGGAAGAAGCTGCGCCGCGGCTTGCGGCTGCGCCCGCTGGGGCCGCGGTTCGTGTGAGGAAAAAGACCATGCGGCAACGCTTTGTCATCGCCCTGATCAAGCACGAAACCAACACCTTTTCACCGATCGAAACGCCGCTGGTGCGCTTTGGCCACGGCCACGGCCCGGCATTCGGCCGTGACGCGCGTACCGCCTTCGAAGGCTCGGCCACGCCGATGGCGGCCTTCATCGACATCGCGCTGCGCGAGGGCGCCGACATCGTCACGCCAGTAGCAGCCGAATCCTGGCCTTCGGCGGCCTGCAGTCGCGCCACCTTCGAGCAACTGGTAAGGCCACTCGAGGCAGCGGTGCGCGCAGGTTGCGATGCGATTTTTCTCGACCTGCACGGTGCCATGGTGGTCGAGGATTGCGACGATGCCGAAGGCGAGATTCTGCGCCGCATACGCGCCCTGGCGCCGGCCACACCAATCGCGGTGGCTTTCGACTACCACACCAACCTCTCGCCGGAGACGGTGAGCCTGGCCACGGTGATCACCGCATACAAGACGTACCCGCATGTGGACATGTACCAGACCGGGCGTCTCGCAGGCGAAATTCTGGTCGATACGCTCAAGGATCGCGTGCGACCGGTGATGAAATGGGGGCGCCTGCCGATAGTGCCTTCGATCATGCGCCATGCGCCGGAAGACGGCCCGTCCGGCGCGATCCTTGCAATCGCCCGCGATGCGGAACGCAGCGGCGAGGTGCTGGCGGCGAGCCTGTTGCCGGCGTTCGCGCATGCCGACACACCGTTTACCGCGCTGTCAGTGGTGGTGGTGGGCGATGCGCTCAGGCCCGGCGGCGAAGCGGCCGCACAGACGCTGTGCGACGCGATGCTGCGGATCGCCAGCACCCGCGCCGCCGAATACACTTACGTGCCCACCACCCTGGCCCACGACGTTGCACGCGCGCACGCCCTGGGACGCGACAACCCGGCTGGCCCGGTGCTGCTGATCGACCATTGCGACAATTGCGGTTCCGGCGGTACCCAGGATGTGATGACGGTGGTCGAAGAGGTGTTGAAGCAGGGGCTCGACGATGTGGCGATTGCGCCGATCCGCGACCCCGAGGCGGTGCGCAAAATGATCGCCGCCGGAATCGGCAACAACGTCACACTGTCGCTGGGCGGTGCGACCGACATGCCAAGCGTGGGACTGGTCGGACGGCCGATCACGCTTTCAGGGCGGGTGCGCGCCATCAGCGACGGCGAAATCGTCTTTCGCGGCCCCATGTATACAGGGCTCAAGTCGCATCTGGGCCCGACCGCGGTGCTGGAGGTGGCAGGCAGCCGCGGGCGCGCGCAGATCGTCATCACCAGCCTGCACCATGAGCCTTTCGACCTGGTGATCTTCCGTCACTGCGGCATCGAACCCACACGCAAGCGCTTCATCGTTCTCAAAAGCCGCATCCATTACCGTGCCGGCTTCAAGCCGATCGCCAGCCACATCGTCGAATGCCAGGGCGAAGGCGTGACCAATGCGGACCTGTCGGTGTACCGCTACCGCAAACTGCCTGTGCCGCGCACGTCCTGAGGCGCGCCTGCCCTCACGTAGAATCGGTCGCATGTCCGCACCCGAAAGCCTGCTCATCGATGTCGGCAACACCTTCATCAAATGGAGCCGTCACACGCCGGCAGCGCCGGGATCCGAGGCTCCGGCGACCCAGACCGGCGGCGGGCGCATGCTGATCGAGGAAATTTCCGGGCTGGCGGACGATTTTCGCGGCCATGCCGCGCCCAGGCTGGTGGTGGTATCGAACGTTGCCGGCACGCGGGTACGCAACCCGCTGCTGCGCGCGCTCGAAGTTTGGCCGGTCTACGTCAATGCCGGCGGGCCGATCCACTGGATCGCATCGCGCGAAGAGCAGTGTGGCGTGCGCAACGGCTACCGCAACCCGGCGCAACTGGGCACCGACCGCTGGGCCGCCCTGATCGGCGCACGCGCGCTGGTGCCGCAGGATCCCGTGTTGGTGGTGGTGTGCGGCACGGCGACCACCATCGATCTGCTGTCGCCGGAAGGGCACTTTCTGGGGGGGAACATCCTGCCCGGCATGGGCTTGATGCTGCGTTCCCTGCATACCAATACCGCTGCCCTGCCGGACGCCGATGGCGAGTACCTCAACCACCCCACACAGACCGTCGACGCCATCACTTCCGGGTGCCAGCATGCGCAAGCCGGCACGATCGAACGCCTGTTTCGGCGCCATCGCGCCGAGTACGGCGATCTTCGATGCCTGATTTCCGGCGGCGCCGGCAAGACCGTGGCGCCGCGACTCTCGATTCCCTATCGCTACCACGACAACCTGGTACTTGAAGGTCTGCACCGGATCAGCCTGACGCTTTGACCCATTCTTAAGCCCACAGACTTCATGCGCGCCCTGTTCTTCCTGCTGGTGCTGGCGAACCTGCTGTTCTATGCCTGGCATGCTGGCTATATCGGCCCCGATCCGGTCGCCACTGGCGAATCCGGCCGTCTGACCCAGGAAATCGCGCCGGAAAAAATCCGCTTGGTCTCGGCCGATCAAGCCCGCGCGCTCACAAGCAAGACACCCAAGCCTCTGGCTTGCCTGGAATGGGGGGCATTTCCCGCACAGGACTTTGAGCGCGCGCAGGTACTGTTGGCGGCGATGAGTCCTTCGCCCAGATATAGCGCGCGCAAAACCGACGAGACCGCCGGCTGGTGGGTATTCCTGCCGCCGCAAGCCAACAAGCCAGCCGCCGACAAGAAAGGGACGGAGCTGAAACAACTGGGCATCAGCGATTTTTTCGTGATCAACGAGGACGGCCCCAACAAACTGGCCATTTCCCTCGGGGTTTTCAAGACCGAAGAGGCGGCACGCAACTACCTCGAAACACTGGCCAGGCGCGGCGTCAAGAATGGACGCGCAGCGGAAAGGGAAACCCGGGTCGCCAGGACCATCCTGCAATTTCGCGAAGTCGACGACGCTCTGAGGGCAAGACTGACGGACTTCCGAAAGGAATTCAGCAGTCAGGATTTCAAGGACTGCGCCGCGGAGGATCGCAAGAGCGACGAGAGAAAAGGCTGAACTGCCGGCCTGATGAGTTTGCCGGAAAAGCGCGCAGACCTCATTCCAGCGATTTGCCGCTGTCCTGGAACTCCGGCCGCAGGATGCTGCGATCCCGATAGGCGGGCACAATCTGATCGAGAGGCGTGGGCGGCGGCAGATATGCAAACGGCGGCACGCGCCACAAGGCGCCAGTTACCGGCGCCTGTTCGGCCGGCGGCTCGTTTCGCAAGAAGTCAAATCGTCGTTGCCGCTCCAGTATCAAGCGCAGTTCCGTGCCTCCAAGACAGCCCCCCCATCCCGGATGGCAGCCCCATCGACGCGTGGCAAGGTCGGAACGTACAGCGCCGCCCCAGACCGACCATGCCGGCATGGCGGCGTCGGGACCTCCGCGATAAAGCGAACCCGCAACGCCTGCTTGCGCCACTGCCTGCGGTGGCAAAACGCCAATCCACATGCAGCAAAACATCGCCGCCATGCCCTGGCGACCAGTTTTCAACATGCTGCGCACCAGATGCATGGTATCGACTCCTTTGGCAGGCACCAGCGATCGGACCAAATAAATGGCAATCCGGAGAGCGCTGCAAGTGCGCTGCTTCGACAGCGGGTTATTCTGCCCTTGTCCGCACCTGCCGGTTTTGCCTGGACCAAGCCATAAATCACCAGCAACAGTATCGCCCCGACCACCGAGGCGGCAAAGCCGGCATTGTCACCCGCTTTGTACCACCCGAGGCTTTGGCCGATGAAGTTGGCCAGGAACGACCCCGCAACCCCGAGCACGGCCGTCATGATGAAACCTAGCTTGTCGTCGCCCGGCTTGAGTGCGCGTGCAAGCAAACCGGCGATGAATCCGATGACTATGGTCCAGATGATGGCCCACATGTTGTTCCCCTTGGAAGTATTGTCCGCTAGGGGATTCTAGTTGCAGATCAGGCTGCCGAACGGACTTTCGCCAGCGTCGCCGTGGTCGAGCGTTCGAACAGGACCGGTACCGAGTGGACAGTGCCGCCCCAGGAACGCACTTCGGCGGCGCCGACAATCGCATCGACATTCCAGTCTCCACCCTTGACCAACACGTCCGGTCGGATCGTGAGGATGGCAGTCAAGGGCGTGTCCTCGGTGAAACACGTCACCAGGCACACACATTCGAGGGCCGCCAGAACCGCCATGCGATCCTGCTCGTTGTTGATGGGCCGCTCGTCGCCCTTGCCCAGCCGCTTGACCGATGCATCGCTGTTGACAGCGACAATCAGGCTGGCGCCGAGCACGCGTGCCTGCGCCAGGTAAGTCACATGACCGCGGTGCAACAGGTCGAACACGCCATTGGTGAACACCAGCGGGCGTGGCAGCGTCGCGACGCGCGTGGCCAACTCAGCCAGGGTGCAAATCTTGGCTTCGAAGCCGGGCGCCGCGGTCACGCTTGTCATCCGGCTTTCCAGTGCGGTGGAAGGGTCGCCGCGAAGAACGGCAGGGCCTCGATGCGCGCCATCCAGTCACCAATGCGTGCCGGACATGTCGCGACCAGGCCCAGTTCGGCATTCCTGAGGTCGTAACGCGCCAAGAGCGCCACCACGGGATAGAGCGCGAAATCGGCGGCGGTCAGTCGCCCCCCGGCCAGGTATTCGCCCTGCATCAATTCGGCTACAAGCGCCAGTTCCCTGATTACGGACTGTCGCGCCCTGTCGATGCCGCCGGCGTCCCGTTGCGCCTCGCGTGCCGACATGGCAGCTCCGAGGTCGTGAACGGCGCGCGCGTAGCCATCATCGATCTCGGAGATCCAACGCCGCACCCGCGCGCGCGCGCATGTCGTGCCCGGAAACAATTGCGGGGTCGCCGGGTACTGCTCCTCCAGATACTCGACAATCGCATTGGCCTCATACAGGGAAAAATCGCCATCGACGATCGCAGGCACCCTGCCGCGCGGATTGATCTTGAGGAAATCCGCCTTGCGGGTGTCGCCCGCATCGAAGGACAACATGCGCAAATCGTAAGCCAGGCCCTTGAATTCAAGCGCCAGCCAGACGCGCCATGCTGGTGGCGAGCCTGAGCCGCAAAAAAAAGTGATGGGCATGGTGGTGTCAAACCTGAAGTCCGCACTGCGGCGGATGCCGGCCCGGAACATCCGGGTCGGCAGGCATTTTACCGGCGCGGGCCTGCGGGCAGACGTTCAGGTCGGCAGCGGCGGCGGCGGCGGCGCCAGCGTTTCGCCCAGCTTCGCGCCCAGCCGTCGCGTGACTTCCTTGCGATACTTGTTGAGGTCCTGCACCGATTCGAAGGTGCGATCGAAAAGTATCGAGGCATTGTGCAAAATGCGCTCGACCACCTTGTTTTCCCATTCGCGGTTGAAGTCGATCTGGCGCGATAGCCAGTGCTCCAGCCATGAAGGGTCGGGCAGCTTGGACTGCACCGTGTCGTCGGGAAACATCGACTCGTTGACGTGCAGGTTGGTTGGGTGCAGGGCCTGCGCGGTGCGATTGCTCGAAGCCATCAGCACGCCGATCTTGGCGAATGAGGCGCGCGCCTGGTCGCCAAACCTGCCGATCGCTCGCTTCATGTATTGCAGGTAGGCGCCGCCATGGCGCGCCTCGTCGCGTGAAATCAGGCCGTAGATGTGCTTGATCACAGGCTCGGTATGCCAGTCGGCGGCGCGGCGGTACCAGTGGTTGAGGCGAATCTCGCCGCAAAAATGCAGCATCAGGGTTTCGAGTGCCGGCGCCGGATCGAACCTGAAGCGCACCGCATGCAATTCGGCCTCGGTCGGAACAAAGCTCGGACGGAAGCGGCGCAGGTATTCCATCAGCACCAGCGAATGCTTTTGCTCTTCAAAAAACCACACGCTTATGAAAGCCGAAAAGTCGGAATCATCAACGTTGTCTCGCAGAAACATCTCGGTGGCCGGCAACGCCGCCCATTCGGTGATGGCGTTCATCTTGATGGTGCGCGCCTGTTCCTCGGACAAACGGGCGGGGTCGAAAGACTCCCATGGAACATCGGTTTCCATGTTCCAGCGCACGGCTTCGAGGGTCTTGAACAACTCCGGATAAAGCATGTTTCGCTCCCGTGCGCCTAGCTTCTTGCGGAGGCTCCGCGCCTGTATGCACTCGATTCTAGCAAAGCCCTGCAAGGCTACGACTACAGGGAGTCAATCTGGTCGAACCAGGTCACAGCGCGCCAGCGTAGCGCAATTGGCAGGATATCGGACGAGTGACCCACGGTCCGCACTGCCAGCGCGGTTCGGTTGTTGTCAAAAGAACTTTTGCCCGGTGCAACATCCGGATACGCTCTACCTTTGGCTTTAATGGCGCTCGCGCCAAGCGGCAACAGCCGGCGCAATGGCCCGCAAATCACCGATCGCCAACATTGCGCCGGGCAAGCGCCGTCCCAGAGCTTCGGAACCTCCACCCACCCAGAGGTCGACAGTGGTGTCGAGATGGCGGCGCAGTTCGGTCAGGCCGTCGACGGCCTGGGCGGGCGGATAACCCTGGCTGAACGATAGCGCGACGATATCGGCCTTTTGCGAGACCGCAGCCCGCACGATGTCCCAGACCGGGGTTTCAACACCAAGCGAAACACATTGGGCGCCCTCAAGCACCAACATCGCCTCAGCCATCAGGAGCCCCAAGCCGTGCTGCTCGTTGGGGAGCGTGGTCAACAGCACGCGCGGCGCCACCGGGGTGCGCGGCACGTTGGCAATGGCGTTACGCAATACGATTTGCATGCTTTCGGTATACAGATGCTCTTCAAATATTTCCAGGCTGCCTTGCATCCAGAGCTCACCAATGGCTACATTGAGCGGCCTCGCCACGGCGGTGACAAAGTGCCCCAGACCGCCCTTGGCTACTTCCTGTCCGAGTGCGCGACGCAGGTCGTCAACCCGGTGCGTGCGCACCAGATCGAGGAAACCATCGAGTTCAGGCAAGGTGCAAGCGCTACTCGCGCCCGCATTGCCTTGCTGGCCCAGCGCCTTCAAATCCGCGATGCCGTGGTGAATGATCTTGCCGGGACGAAAACCGCGATCCATCAAGCGTTTGATGGCGCGCAGCTTTTCAACCTGCTCCCAAGGATAAACCCTCTCGCCGAATGCATCGCGACCTGGCGCGGGAAACGCATAGCGCCTTTCCCACACGCGCAACGTGTCTTTGGAAAGGCCGGTATCGCGTTCTACCGCGCCAATGCCCATCGCCATGTCAGTCGATGGCGATCCGGGAACGCTGGCCGGCGCCTGCGGGACTACAAAATCAGACTTTTGTTCCATATGTTTGTCCAAGACATTTCGTTTGACAAATGCTGAACGAGTTCTTATATTACTGCAAATACCTTGTTTGACCTAGACAATATTGTGGTTATTGAAGATTTTGACTAGGGCATTTCTTTCGAGGTATGACGTCGCCGACACCTGCCGGCACCTGCCCATGCGTTTTTTTACCTGCCAATCACAACCATCATGAACGCTCCCGAGCGCCTGCCTTTAACCGATGTACAAGCTCTCGCAGATCTGCGCAGCTTGCCGATCCAGCGTGTGGGTATCAAGGGTGTGCGCCACCCTGTCAAAGTGCAATCGATCGACGGCACCGTCAACATGACGGTTGCAAGCGTGGACATGTACGTGGGCCTGCCGGCTGATCAAAAGGGCACGCACATGTCGCGCTTTATCGAGATCCTGGAACAGCACGGCCAGGACATTTCAAGCAGCGGTTTCGCCAACATGTTCGAGCGCATGCTGGCTCGACTCGATGCGCCGACCGGCTACCTCGAAATGCGCTTTCCGTATTTCGTTACCAAGATTGCGCCGGTATCGGGCGTGGCAAGCCTGATGGACTACGACGTCACGCTGCGGCGCGAGCGGCGCCGCGCCGACCTGCCGGTGGAGTATTGGCTGCAAGTCTTGGTTCCGGTAACAAGCCTGTGCCCCTGCTCGAAGGAAATTTCGGCATATGGCGCGCACAACCAGCGTTCGCATGTGACCATCAAGACGCTGGCCTCTGGCGCGGTGGCAATTGGCGAATTGATCAGCATCGCCGAACGTGCGGCCTCGTGCGAACTCTACGGCCTGCTCAAGCGGCCGGACGAGAAGTACGTCACCGAGCGCGCCTACGAGAACCCGAAATTTGTCGAAGACCTGGTGCGCGATATCGCGCTCGAATTGAAGGCGGATGCCCGCATCGGCGCGTTCACCGTCGAATCCGAGAACTTCGAGTCGATCCACAACCATTCGGCCTACGCGCGAATCGAATTCGACAATCGCCAGGCGGCATGACACCACAGGCATCACGCGTGCTGCGATGGCGATGCCACATCCAGCATTCGAGCCTGTGCGTAATTCAACTGTGTACAACCGTAGCAATCAAATGCGAAGTCCATCACCATGAAGATCGCGGTCATCGGCAGCGGCATCGCCGGCTTGTCTTGCGCCTACGAACTGAATCGCCGTCACAGACGACAGGTCACCCTGTTCGAAGCGGCTGATCACCTGGGCGGCCACACCAACACCGTCGATGTGCATCTCGATGGCGTTACGCACCCGGTCGATACCGGCTTTCTGGTCTTCAACGAGCGTACTTACCCGCAGCTGGTGCGCCTGTTTGCAGAACTTGGCGTGCCGACGGCGGCAAGCGAGATGTCGTTTTCGGTCAGCCTGGAGGGATCGATCGAATGGGCAGGCACCAACCTGGCAACCGTGTTCGCACAACCCTCAAACCTGTTGCGACCGCGCTTCATCGGCATGTTGATGGACATCGCGCGTTTCAATCGTGAGGCGTCGGCGGCAGCCGCGACGCACTTGGTCGCAGCCGACTCCCTTGGTGACTACCTGAAGAACGGGCGCTACGGCAGCGCTTTCCGCGACTGGTATCTGCTGCCGATGGCGGCAGCAATCTGGTCCTGCCCGACGGCCACCATGCTGGCCTATCCATTCGCCACCTTCGCGCGCTTTTGCCACAACCACGGATTGCTCCAGGTCACAGACCGCCCGCAATGGCGCACGGTGCAAGGCGGCGGCCGCGAATACGTCAAGCGATTGGCGGCGGGGATTGCGGACATCCGCCTGAACCGTCCGGTGCGCAAACTGGTGCGCACCAGCGCCGGTGTGCTGGTTCACAGCGCGACCGGGAGCGGTCCGGCCGACGTCGAACGTTTCGATCAGGTGGTATTGGCTTGCCACAGCGACCAGGCGCTCAAGCTGCTGCACACACCCAGCCAGGCGGAGAGCGAGATTCTAGGCGCGGTGCGTTATCAGCCCAACATTGCATACCTGCATACCGACCCCGCGCTTCTGCCGCGACGCAAACGAGTGTGGGCCGCATGGAACTACCTGAGTGCGGCGCCATCCAACAGGCATGCCCGGGACGCTGCCGACCGCCCTGTTGCGGTGAGTTACCTGATCAACAAACTGCAACCGCTGCCTTTCCGTACGCCAGTGGTGGTAACCTTGAACCCGGCCATCGAGCCGCGCGCCGAACACCTTTTGCAGCGGATTGAATATGCGCACCCGGTATTCGACTTGAACGCCATCGGCGCCCAGCAGCGCCTTGCGGATATCCAGGGAATGGATCGAATCTGGTTCGCCGGCGCCTGGACCGGTTACGGTTTTCATGAGGACGGCCTGAAGTCCGGCCTGGCAGTCGCCGCAGCTATCGGACAGCTGACGGCAAGCGCTCAACTCGTAGCGGCTTGAACGCGATGCGTGACTGGCTTTTCTCCGGCATGGTGCTGCATCGCAGGTTGCGACCAGTGGTCAACGCGTTTCGCTATCCGGTCTTTTTCCTGCGCTTCCCGCTATCCCGCCTGGACGAATTGTCCAACCCGGTGTTTTCGGTCAATCGATTCAATCTTCTGAGTTTTCATTTCGCCGATCATGGGGATGGTCGCCCTCCGGCGACATGGATCCGCGAACTTCTGGCCGACGAAGGCGTTGGCGACGCCGGCGGCGAGATCGAATTGCAGACCTTCCCGCGCGTGCTGGGCTATGTATTCAACCCGGTCAGTTTCTGGTACTGCCACGCAACCAACGGGCGCTTGCGTGCCATCGTCGCCGAAGTCAACAACACCTTTGGCGAGCGCCACTGCTATTTGCTGCAAAGCCCCGACGGCGGATTCATCCACAACGGTCAGGCGCTGGCCGCCACCAAGGTCTTCCACGTATCGCCTTTTTGCCACGTCGCGGGCGCTTACCGTTTCCGTTTCCATGCGGCCCGCCGCGCCGGGCGCATGCAAATCGTGGCGCGTGTCGACTATCACGACACCCAGGGCGACCTGTTGCTCACAAGCGTGAGTGGCGCAGCGCGCGACTTTTCGGCGGCGTCGCTGTTGCGTGCCTTCGCAACGCATCCGCTGATGACGCTGACGGTGGTTGCGCGCATTCACCTGCAGGCATTGAAGCTCCTGGCAAAAGGCGTTCCCTTCATCCGCAAACCGGCGCCGCCGGCGCCGTTCGTCACTCGTTGATCGTCCAAGAACCTCTTTCCAACAATGAACACCACTCAAACCCTCGCAGGTGTCACGCAAGCCTCGCTGCCGTATGCGACACGCCTGGTCCTGGCATTTCTCGATCGTCTAAAGGGAGGCAGTCTTACCGTCATCGGACCGGCAGGATTCAATCGCCGTTTCGGCGATGGCGCCGGCCCGCAATTGCGCATCACGCTAAATGACTGGCAGGTGCTCGAACGCTGCCTGAAGGGTGGCGATATCGGTTTTGCCGAGACCTACATGGATGGCCGGTGGCATGCCGATGACCTGGCGGGTCTGGTGGAATTGTTTTGCCGCAATCGCGATGCGCTCGAGAAAGTGATCTTCGGCTCCCTGATCGCCGGCAGCATTTATCGCATCAAGCACTGGCTCAATCGCAATACGCTTGCACGGGCAAAGAAAAACATCGAAGCACACTACGACCTGGGCAACAGCTTTTATGCGCTGTGGCTCGACCCTTCCATGACCTATTCGAGCGCCCTCTTCTCAGGCAACCTCGAACTCGATCTCGAACTGGCGCAGGCGGCCAAGTATCGACGCATTTTGCAGCGCCTGGCGCCAAGTGCGGGCGACACGATCCTCGAAATCGGTTGCGGATGGGGTGGTTTCGCGGAAATCGCCGCACGCGAATTCAACGTGCGCGTGACCGGCCTGACCCTTTCGGGCGAGCAACTGCGCTTTGCCACGCAGCGACTCGCCTTGGCCGGTGTCGGCGACCGCGTCGATTTGCATCTGCGCGACTACCGCGACATGCATGGCCACTTCGATCACGTGGTTTCAATCGAAATGTTCGAGGCGGTGGGCGAACAATACTGGGATCACTACTTCGCCTGCATTCGCCGCAACCTGAAGGCCGGTGGACGCGCCATCGTGCAAAGCATCAGCATCGACGAGGCCCTGTTCGAGCGCTATAGAAAAGGTACCGATTTCATTCAGCAGTACATCTTTCCAGGTGGCATGCTGCCCAGCCCGACGGCGTTTCGCGCGCGCGCGGGGGCCGCCGGCCTGGCCGTTGCAGACCAGTTCCGTTTCGGCAGCGACTATGCCGAAACTCTGCGTCGATGGCGGCAGAACTTCATGCGGGTCTTGCCGAGGGTACGCGGCAGCGGCTTCGACGAGCGTTTTATCCGGCTGTGGGAGTTTTACCTGGCTTATTGCGAAGGCGCGTTCAATGCGGGTTCGACAGATGTGTTGCAGTTCGAGCTCATTCACCGTACCGATCGCTGATGAACACAAGCCCATCTTGCAACGGCCTTTTGCAGAAGGCGATCGGACTGTTGTTGGCGCTCGTGATTCTGGCAGGCGGTGGTTTCGCTGACACTGCGCGTGCGGCAGACACCCACATCAGCAACCTGATCCCCGACGCGCAACGGGTCGGCGGCGGGCGCCTGACGTGGTTCGGGATCCATGCCTACGACGCCGCGCTGTACGCCGAGAATGCCCGCTTTGTCGCCAATGCGCCACTCGCGCTCGAATTGACCTATGCGCGCAATTTCAAGGGCGCCAACATCGCCGAGCGCAGTATCAGCGAGATTCGCAAAATGGGGCTGGCTACAGAAACCGAAGCCGGCGAATGGCTGGGCATATTGGTCGGGATTTTCCCCGACGTGCGGCCCGGCGATCGCCTGGCCGGTGTGCAAGGGGCCAGCGGGCCGGCGCAGTTCTTCCATAATGGCCGCGCCGTTGGCAGCATCGCCAACGAGCGCCTGAAACGCGCCTTCTTCGCGATCTGGCTCGATCCACGCACCTCGGCCCCGGATTTGCGCAACCGGCTCATTGGCGCCGCCCCGGAAGGCAAATGAACGGCGTAGCCGTGCCTGTGCCGCTCGGACGCCTGCAGTTGGCAACCTTCGGTGCACTTGGTTTGCCGCTGGCGTTTGCGGCGCTGCCGATCTACGTGTTCGCCCCGAAGTTCTATGCCGGCCTGGGACTTTCGCTGACCACAGCCGGCGCGGTATTGCTGGCCGCGCGCCTCGCCGATGGTCTGATCGACCCGTGGCTGGGAGCCGCTTCGGATCGCGCTGCCAGTCCGGCAAGGTTCATCGCCCTGGCGTTGATCCCGCTGGCGCTTGGCATGCTTGCATTATTCAACCCGCCGTCCGGCATCCCGCTTGCGCTCTGGCTGGTGGCGGCGGTCAGCGTTGTGACGCTCGGCTTCTCGGCCGCCAGCATCGCCTACCAGGCCTGGGGCGCACGCATCGGTGTCGCCAGCGAGCGCACCACCATCACCGCCACGCGCGAAGCCTTTGGTCTGGCCGGCGTGATTCTGGCGTCATTGCTGCCACAGGTCTTCGCGCCCACGGTCGAACAAGGCCTGCCCGCCACAGCGCTGGTGTTCGTGCTGCTGCTGGCGCTGTGCGCCTTCACCACCTTGGTGCGGCCGCCGGCCACGCCAACAGCGATCGACTCGGCAACAACGATGCCACGCGGCACCGCCGGGGCATTCGCCAGCCGCCGTTTTCGCCGGCTGCTGGCGGTATTCGCGCTCAACGGCATCGCCTCTGCGATTCCGGCCACCCTGTTTCTGTTTTTCGTAGCAGACGTTCTCGGCCTCGAACAAAAAAGCGGCCTGTTCCTGGCTCTCTATTTCATCAGTGCCGCACTGGCCCTGCCTCTCTGGGTGCGGCTTGCCGCCGGCATCGGCAAGCGTCGTGCCTGGCTGGCATCGATGATGCTGGCGATCGCAGCGTTCGTCTGGGCGTATACGCTGGGCAGCGGCGACCTTTTGGCCTTCGCGCTGATATCGGCGGCATCCGGTGCCGCGCTCGGCGCCGACCTCGCCCTGCCGCCTGCGCTGCTGGCCGACGCCATCGAGGCGGACCGCGCCCGCGGTGCCGAAGGTGCCTATTTCGGTATCTGGAATCTGGTCACCAAACTCAACCTTGCTCTGGCAGCCGGCCTGGCCTTGCCGCTCCTTGAATGGCTCGGCTATCGGCCTGGCCTGGCCAACGCCGGTGCCGCCCTGGCGGCGATGTATTGCCTCCTGCCCTGCGCGCTCAAGTTTCTCGCAATCGCCGGTCTCGCGCGCCTGCGCCTTTGAAACCTTCGAAAGGAAATCCCATGCTGCGTGGTTTGCAACGCCTGATTCTGGCTCTGACGACACTTTTGTTGCTCGCGGGCTGCGCCAGTGTCACACCCGACGAATACCGCGCCGAAAAGCCGGTGCTGGAACTGGACCGCTACTTCACCGGCACCATCGATGCCTGGGGCATGTTCACCGACCGCCAGGGCAAGGTCGTCAGGCGCTTCACCGTGGTCATGCGCTGTACCTGGAACGGCGACACCGGCACATTAGACGAGGACTTCAGCTATTCCGATGGCACCAAGGAGAAGCGCATCTGGACCATCAAGAAACTGGGAGGCGGCCGCTACAGCGGTAGCGCCGCCGATGTGGTCGGCGAAGCCATCGGCATCGCCAGCGGCAACGCGCTCAACTGGCGCTATGTGCTTGACCTCAAGGTTGGCGACAAAAGCTACCATGTGAATTTCGATGACTGGATGTACCTGATGGACGACGACGTCATGCTCAATCGCGCCGCCATGAGCAAGTTCGGCTTTTACCTGGGCGAAGTCACGCTGGCCTTCCGGAAGCGCAAGTAGGCGCCACGCCAGCGACCCATGGCTTTCAACCCTCCAATCGGGCATTGGTCGGGGCGACGCGTCTGGATCATTGGCGCCTCCACCGGTATCGGCGCGGCTCTCGCCAGGCGACTCGCCGCCGCCGGTGCGCGGGTCGCACTATCGGCACGCAGTCGCGAAAAGCTCGACGCCCTGGCCGCCGAATTGCCGCAGGCCCTGGTCTTGCCGCTCGACGTACGCAGCGCCGACCAGCAAGGCCAGGCCTATGCCCGCATCAAGCAGGCATGGGGTGCCGCCGACCTGGTGATTTTCAACGCCGGCACCTATAGTCCGATGCGCGCCGCTGCGTTTGACCTGGCATCGATGGACGAGCATTTCGCGATCAACTATCACGGCGTGGTCAATGGCCTGGCCGCGGTGCTGCCGGATTTTCTGGCACGCGACCGCGAAGCGCCGGCCCTGGCCATCGTGTCATCGGTGGCCGGGTTTCGCGGTCTGCCGGCCGCGCTTGCCTACGGCCCCTCGAAGGCCGCGCTCATCAACCTGGCCGAAACCCTGTACCTCGACTTGTCGCCCCGCGGCATTGGTGTATTCCTCATCACCCCCGGTTTCGTCGACACCCCGCTGACCAAACAGAACGAGTTCAAGATGCCGGCACTGATCAGCGCCGATCAGGCTGCGACGGAAATCATCAAAGGGTTCGCCCGTGGTGATTTCGACATGCACTTTCCGAAGCGCTTCACGCGCTGGCTGAAGGTGCTGCGCCTGCTGCCGTACGCGCTCTATTTTCGCGCGGTGCGCAAAATGACGGGGCTCTGAAACCGTGGTTTGCGCGAACGAAACTGGCTCCGCGCGCCGCCCTCTGTCGGTGGAGCTTGCACGCGTGGTCGATTTTTTCGAACATGTCGACGCAGCGGCCGCGGGCCGGCTCGACCAGATCTATGCCGACCACGCCTGGTTCAAGGACCCGTTCAACGAAGTGCGGGGCATCGAGCCGATCCGCCGCATCTTCGGGCACATGTTCATCCAGGTCGAGCAACCGCGATTTGCGGTGATCGAGGCGATGCAGCAAGGCAGCCAGGCCTTCCTCACCTGGGATTTCACGTTTCGCATGAAACGCTTCGACACGCGCAGCACGCAGACCATCCGCGGTGCGTCGCATCTGCGCTTCGCAGCGGACGGCCGGGTCGAGATGCACCGGGATTACTGGGATGCGGCCGAGGAGTTGTACGAGAAGCTGCCGTTTGTGGGCGCATTGATGCGCTGGCTGAAACGTCAGGCTGGCTAAGACGAGCTGCCTGGCGCGAGGCCGGCGGGCCAGGCCTTTGGTTACCCGCGACGACGCACATCCCCGTGTCGCACAAGCCGCAAGCGTCGAGCCGGCTCCCGCTTGCCCTTATTTCTTGGCCTCGGCAGGCCGCGGTGCCACCGGCACATAGTCGAAAACCTTTACCACCTGCTTGACTCCGCTGGTACGCGCGGCCACCGCTGCGGCACGATCGCCCTCGGCACGTGTCACCAGGCCCATCAGGTACACAACCCCGGCTTCGGTCACCACCTTGAAAGCATTGGCCTGAAGATCACGATCATCGACGAAATTGCCCTTCACCTTGCTGGTGATAATCGCATCGTTGGTACGCGCGGTCAGTGAGGAAATGCCGGCGATCTGCAGTTCGTTGACGATGGTGGCCACGTTTTCCACCCCCCCGACAATCCGCTCGGCCTCGGCACGGGCTTGCTCATTGGGCACCTCGCCGGTCAGCAGAACGCGTCGGTTGAAACTGGCGATGTTGACGTTGGCCTTGTTGCCAAGACGTTCCGAGACCCGGGTTTCGGCCTTGGCGAAAATCGTCTTGTCCTCGGCCTGTGTAGCCAGAGTACGACGGTCATCAATCGCCAGCGCACCTGCCACGATGCCGCCGGCCAGGATCGGGAAACAGCCTTGCAGCGCGGGCACGGCCAGCGCAAGCAATGCCAGCGTAAGGATAAGGCGTGAATTCATTGGTCTTCTCCCAACAAAAGGCAATCTATGCCATCGCACAGGCTACGTATGGTCAGCCGGCGGACTTCGTGAATGCGCGTGATCGGGTACTGCCATCGCGTCGATCGCAGCACGCCTGGTCCCAACACCGGATTCGAACCGGGCGCATACCCGTTGCACGAGACGAGCACCGGAAATCGGGGAAACCACTGCTGGCGCACCAAGCTGGTTCATGAATCGATTATATCCGGCTGCCTCGCGCCTCAGGCATCGAATGCGCTCTTGATCCAGCGGATCGAATCGTTGTGCGCATGCTCCAGCAGCACGCAATCAAAACGGCATGGCGACTCGGCGCGCCCGGCCAGATAAAAACCGGCAGCGGCGACAATGCGCTTCTGCTTGTGCGCATCGATGCTCTCGGCGGCGTTCGCATAGGCCCCCGGGGATCGCAGACGCACTTCGACAAACACGATCGACGCGCCGTCGCGCATCACCAGATCGATCTCGCCCATGCGACAGCGAAAGTTGCGCTCCAGAAGCGTAAGTCCACGCGCCTTTAAAAACGCCAGTGCCAGCGTCTCCGCCAACTGACCGGCCTGGTGCCGGTCGACCGCCTGCTGCTGCCGGCGGATCACCCTTGGTCAGCGACCGGCCAGGGGCTTGGCCGTACCGTCTCGGTATTCCAGTTGCAGCGGCGCTCGCCCGATCACCCCCGGCTGCACATTCAAGTTTCCGGTCACACCGTCGACTAAAAATTCAGTGCGCGCCAGCGCAAGTTCACCGGCGATCCGAAAAGCATCGATTCCCAGCGCATACAGCCGCTCGAGGTCTGCCGAGAGTTGCCCTTCGGCTCGCGGAAACACCATGGCCGCGGCATGATCCGGCTGGTGCAGCCACGGCATGTCGAAAAAGCGCATGCCGTTCAGATCATGGGCCTTCTGGGTTTCGCCCTTGGGCACACCGGCGAATACCTGGGAGGTGGCGATAACTTGCGTGGCGCGGCCCAGATAGGGCCGCAACAGCCGGGCGCGTTCGGCATCGGCTGCCAAAAAAACCACATCGCCGCGTGCCCGGTCGACAGCCTGCCGCACCCGCCCGAGACTGCCCGTGAACTCCACGCTTTCCTTGATGCTTCCGCCGAGCTTGGTCCAGGCGTCGGCAAAAGCCGCCGCCGCGCGCCGTGCCAGTGGCGCAGTGGTGGTCACGATGACCGCGACTGCTGCCTCATTGCGAAACGCAGCGGCGGCGGCGGCGCGCGCTTCGGACTCAGTGTTGAGCGACAAGGCAAACATGTTGCGCGGCAGGGCCGCATCACCATCCGGTGTGTTGAGCACCAGCGTCGGCACCGTCAGCGGCAATTTGAGAATGGCACCGACATCGGCCTTGGTCAACGGGCCCACGATCACCGCTGCATTGCTGGCCACCGCCTTGGCGACAGCATCGCGCGCGCTGTCTTCGCTGCCGTCGGTTTCGAAAATGCGCACCTCCGGCTTGTCTGACGCTACGCCGCGCGCCGCCATGAAGCCCTGACGCACCACATCGGCGGCGCGCCCGAAGGGCGACGACTTTGCCGGCAGGATCAGGGCAACCCCCGCGCGCGACGCTGGCGTTAGCGCAGCGTCGGCGTTGACATTCGAAGGCACCGTACTTGCAAGAGGAGAGTCGGTGCCGGCACCGGTTGCTCCCGCAGCGGCTTGGGCGGGCGCGGGCACTGTCGCAGCGCTCCCTGCTGCGCCAGCGGTCTGAGCAGCCGCTGGCGGCGGAAACGGCAGGTTTTCGGCGCCGGTGGGCCCTGCTGGCCGTGCCGCAGGCAGCGCGCCCTCTGCCGTGGCGGCGGGCGCTTGTTCGGATGCATTGTCAATCGACGGGCGCACAGCCGGCGGCTCCGCTGCTTGCGCACGCGGCCAGGCGTGCGGAGCAGCCGCGTCTCGCGGCTTGGTCGGCTCGCGCGGTGCGAACAGATTTTCGATGAAATTCCTGACAGCGCCCAGCGGATTCTGATGCGTGTGCGCAGCCGCAGGTTCGCTCACGCGGCTTGCCGTATCCTGCTGCCCCGCGCACAATATGGGAACGCTCATTGCACAGCACGCAATGACGGTCCGCGCAAGCGCCGCAGCCCGCAGTCCCAGACACAGCTTCCGCCAATGGCCAACAAGGCTACCCACGACCACACCCCTGATTCTTCCGCGCCGCCCAAGCTTGCCGTTTCATTATATGTGGTCGCCACGCCGCTCGGAAATCTGCGCGACGTCACACTCAGGGCCTTGGAAGTGCTGGCCGCTGTCGATATGGTCGCCGCCGAGGACACCCGCACCTCGGCCACGTTCCTGGGTGCGCACGGAATTCGCACGCAGCTCATGGCAGCGCACGACCACAACGAACAGGCAGCGGCCGCGCGAATTGTCGAACTGCTGGCATCCGGGCGATCGGTGGCGCTGATCAGCGATGCCGGCACGCCTGCGGTATCGGACCCTGGCGCGCGCATCGTGCGCGCGGTACATGATGCGGGCTTCCGCGTCACGCCGATACCCGGCCCGAGCGCGGCGATAGGCGCGCTATCGGTCGCAGGTTTCGAAGGCCCGTTCGAGTTTCACGGATTCCTGCCGCCGAAAAGCGCGGCGCGCCGCGCCCGATTGCGCCAGTTGAAGGCTCTGCCCCGCACGCTGGTGCTCTATGAAGCGCCGCACCGGATCGTCGAGCTGGCGCATGATCTTGCGGCCGAGTTAGAGCCGGCGCGCCGCATCGTGGTGGCGCGCGAGCTCACCAAACGCTTCGAAAACGTCGCACCGCTCACCGTGGCCGGCCTCAAGGACTGGCTGGAACACGACCCCAACCGCCAGCGCGGCGAGTTCGTGCTGGTCATAGAGGGCGCGCGGCCGGATGTTGAGGATAATGCCGAAGCCTTGCGTGTATTGGGGTTGCTGTTGGCCGAGTTGCCGGTGAATGCGGCGGCGCGTCTCGCGGCGGCCATTACCGGTGCCTCGAAGAACGCGATGTACGCACACGCACTGGCACAGAAAGCCGCTAGCGCCGATCGCGTGCAGCCTACCTGAGTACGAACACCGGCTTCAACTGCAGTGATTCACGAATGCGGTCGGCGATAGTCTGCGCCGCGGCACGATCGGCGAAGGGCCCGAGCTGGACCCGGTGCAGGCGGTCGCGCGCGACGATATATATGGTCTCGTTGAGCCAAGGCAATTGCTGGTAGGTCTTGATGCGAAATTCCTCTGCCCCCTCTTGCGCGCCAAATGCA
This sequence comes from uncultured Burkholderiales bacterium, assembly GCA_964470865.1. Taxonomy (GTDB): domain Bacteria; phylum Pseudomonadota; class Gammaproteobacteria; order Burkholderiales; family JAEUOS01; genus JAEUOS01. Next base: position 45,325 of record CAYYFR010000007.1, read on the forward strand.
CCCAATTGAAGGTACATACCATCGGGTTGGGTCGAGGTTGCCAGCACCGCCGTGGCTGGAGTGGCTGGAGTGGCCGGTACCGACGCCGGTGCCGGGTTGCGTGTGGCTGCGCTGCTTGACGCAGCGCCCGGCGCTGCCACGCCGGCCAGCCGGGCGGCAGCGGGAGCAGGTGCCGCGGGCGCTGCTGCGACCAAGGTGCCGGTATCACCCGCCCGCACCCGCTCCACTTCCACCAGCGCGCTGCCCTGTCCGGCATAGCCGAGCTTCAAGGCGGCGGTGTAGGAAAGGTCGATGATCCGTTCCGAATGAAACGGTCCGCGGTCGTTGACCCGGACTACCACCATGCGGCCATTGGCCAGGTTTGTCACGCGCACATAACTCGGCAACGGCAGGATCGGGTGCGCGGCGGTCATCGCGTACATGTCATAGGGCTCGCCGCTGGAGGTTTTCTGACCGTGAAACTTGCGCCCGTACCACGAGCCCGTACCGCGCTGACGGAAGTCGCCGTTGCCGGCCAACGGCACGTAGGTTCGGCCGAACACCACATAAGGACGGTTGGTGGCGCTGCGCAGGGGCGGCTCGTCGATCGGAATCGCATCGAGGGTCGCCTCCAGATTGGGCGGAGGATTATCTCCGGGGCCATCGTCCTGATAGTAGGCACCACGCCGTCCCTGTCCGGGTTTGCCCGGTACTACCGGTGCCGGCTGCGTGCCTTGAGCGCTCACCGGCGGCCGGGGCTGCGGTGGCGACGCCTGTGGTGTGGGTCGCTCCACCGGTGCGCGCCCGCCGAGCGAGCTGCAAGCGGCGATTGCCATCCCAAGAGCCAGGCTGGCTAAGGCACGGAAGATGCTCGATACATGCACGCTGATGGTCGCGGCAATCTTCATGCCCGGGTTCCCGGACCGCAAGACAGGACTCGCGGTAGGCGGACATCGTTCCAGCGCACAAGCGCTCGTTCGTCCTGTTCGCAAGCAAGCCCGCGCCACATCAGTACTTGAAGCCCCGGTGCAAAGCCACCACGCCTGCGGTCAGGTTGAAATAATCGACATGGTCGAAGCCACTCGCAGTCATCATTGCCTTGAGTGTGGTCTGGTCGGGATGGCGACGAATCGATTCGGCCAGGTAGCGATAACTGTCAGGGTCGCCTGCCACGCGCTTGCCAAGCCACGGCAAAAAGCCGAACGAAAAGCTGTCGTAGGCGCCTGCCAGAGGTTGCCAGACCTTGGAAAATTCAAGCACCAGCAGGCGCCCACCCGGTTTGATCACACGCCGCATTTCCGCAAGCGCGTGCGCCTTGTGCGTCATGTTGCGCAACCCGAAGGCAACACTTACCAGATCGAAGCTTTCATCGCGAAACGGCAGGTGCTCGGCATCGCACTGCGCAACAGGAAGGCGCAGGCCGCGATCGATCAGGCGATCACGGCCGTGCACCAGCATGGCGCTGTTGATATCGGTGAGCCATACCTGGCCCTGGGGCCCGACTCGCTTGGCGAAGGCTTGCGCCAGATCGCCTGTGCCGCCGGCGACATCGAGCACCTGTTGGCCCGTCCGCACACCCGATTGCGCGATGGCGAATGCCTTCCATGCCCGGTGCAGGCCACCGGACATGAGATCGTTCATCAAGTCGTACTTGCCGGCAACCGATTCGAATACTGCGCGCACGCGCGCGGCCTTGTCAGCCTCGGGAACGCTTTGGAAACCGAAATCGGTTTCGGGCATGGCCCTATTCCCGTGAAGCGCCGGCACTGGCAAGGCGCGCAAGGTACGCGGCCCACATCACGTCTTGCCGCTGACCCAGTTCGTAGAGGTAGTCCCAGGAATAAATCCCGGTGGCATGACCGTCGGAAAACGTCGGCTGCACCGCGTAGTTGCCAACCTGTTCAAGGGCGGTTATGTCAACAGAGCACTTGCCGGACTGCAGCACTTCCTGGCCCGGACCGTGTCCACGCACTTCGGCCGACGGCGAATGCACGCGCAGGAACTCGAACGAGTATTCGAAGCGTGCGCCGTCCGAAAAAGTCACCTCCAGACGCCGCGTCTGCTGATGCAGAAGTATGTCGGTCGGGAGAGGGGAATTCTTGGTCAGGCCAGCCATCGCGCGCGGACTATAGCACGCCATCCCGACGTTCTCGCGTCACATCCGCGAAGCAAGTAAAGATGCGGCAGGTCAACGCACAGGCGGACGCCGAACACCGGCGATCACTACGCCAGGTCGCCTTGAGGGCTACGAAAAACAGGCGTCTTCGCACCTGATCGCCGCACGCTTCTCACCTGTTTGCGTGTGCAGGCCGGCATGCGTAGCGCCAGCCAGTTACTGGGCAACCATCAGGGCATCGATCTGTTCGAAATCACAAGCGCGACGAACCAGCGCGACCAGGCGCAAGTGATACACGATGCCGGCGTCACTCATTTCGATGACGCGGTCCGGCTTGAACCAGCCGCATGGCGCAACCAGCGTGACATAGTCTTTCGCATGCAAGGAGCCCAGCCGAAAGCCGGCACACCAGGGCGCATCACGCCCGGACTCACGCACGCCGACCGCGTGAGGTTTGCCCTTGAGCAGTTCAACTCCGGCATCGAGCGCACCGGGCTGTACCAGCCCGGGCCCGGCATCAGGCTCGGCCAGCCAGCGAGTACGCGCCAGCACCACAGGACCGTCGTCACCATCAAGGCGCAGGCGCATGGCCAGCAACTGGTCGATCCGCAGACGCGCGCCGGCACGCGCGCGGCGCAGGCGGAAGCCGTCTGCGCTCTCGTCGGCAATCACCCAATCCTCGAACAGCCGCGCAGCTTCACGACCGCGACTTTCTTCGCGCGCCAGCGAGGCATGCTGGAACACGAACAGTTCGTCATAGCGGCGCCGGCTCCCGACCGCATCTTCGTTCAAGGCAAACGGCTTGCCGGCCACCATGTAATGCATGGCCTCATAGTCACTGTCGGCGAAGCTTAAACCGACAGCCTGCGCTACCCCGGCACCGTTCATTCCCTGTGGCGCGGTGCGCGCAATCGAGCGCGTATCGCCCGCGTCGCACCAGGTCTGCTTGAGGCGGCGCAGCACTTCTGCGGCGGCCAACTGGCGAAACACTTCCGGCAGGCGGGCTTCTTCAAGCGCGGCGCCTGATTCGAGTGTACGCAGGCGGCGACGCAGGCTGCGCTCGAGTTGCGTGACATCGATCAGGTGCTGCCAGCGCCCCAGTCGCAGTACGCGCAGACAGCGGCGTTTCCCGAACCGCACCGATGGCGCGACCGCAGGCAGCACAGTGTCGGGCGCCTCGACCGGCATGGTAGTGAAAGCGATCTTGCCTTCCCACAGGTATGCCAGCTCGAACATCGCCTCGCGTTCGAGCCCGCACGCCGCCGGGCCTGCCTGGCCGATCAGGAGCGCCCGGCAATAAGTCGAAGCGACGCTGGTCGCTGCGCGCGGGTGCAGGCTGTCGCGCACCGGGGCATCCAGCAACCTGTATTCGGATGCCCGCTCCCACAGTAGCTGCAAATCCGCGATCAGATCGGCAGGGACTGCCTGACCCGCATGAAAATGCCCTTTGAGGGCGTCACAAAAGTAGCCGCCGGCACGCGCCAGGCACAAGGCGTGGTGCGTCGCGAGGTCGGCGACATCGATGGATCCCTCGAAGATCTCAAGATAGGCAGCCGCCAATGCGCGCCACTGCGCCTGCGCGTGATTGAACGCGTTGCGCTCGGCCAACCCCAGTGGCAAGGGCTTGTCGGAATAGCGCCGCGCATACCTTGCATCGATGTCGGCGACATGCCCACGCACGGTCTCGAGAATCTCCAGCCGTTCGCGCGGACCCGGCGCGGCCTGGCTCAATTCGCGCAACAGTGCCGAGACGGCGTGATGCGCGCTGCGCGCATCGGATATCGGCAAGTCGCGCAACCATTGCTTCGCACTCCTGGCCGTGGCCACTGCGCTGGTCTTGCCCAACATGATTTCGGTCGACTGCATGGCTGACTCCGCTTACCCGCGGACCAGGTGCGGGCCGCGAGACTTATGCTTTTGTCATATTACCCGTTCTTCGAGGCAATGACAACAGCATAAATGTAACGCGGGATGTCTGAGCAAACCGCAGGCACGCAGGTTCAGGCACGAGTCAGGTTGCGCGCCGCCCGGCTGACCGTCGACAGCGCCGGCTGGCCAAGCCAGTACTCTTCGGTGCAGGGTTGGCCTGATCGACGACTTCATCCGCAGCAGTTTCTGCGGATGAACAGACGGTCCCCGGCAACCCGCAAAACATTCGTGATGCGCGAGCACATCATGATCGAGCAAGGCGTCAGCGTGCCGGCCACCGCAAAAGCGCGCTTCAGGTGACGCCGAATGCGCAACGCTCGAAGTCGGCCCCACGTTCCTCAAGGCTCAGGAGCTTGATCACGGCAGGAGGCTCGGCGTGCATGTCGAGCACACGGTCCGCTTTAAAACAGCCTGCCGGCAACAGTACGCATGCGGTCGACTGCAGGGCCTGTACAGCCGGCAGCAACAGTGCCGGCTGATACTTCTCTGCGGCCGCATTAAGCCCGGTGGCGCGGACAGCGACTGCCGTTGGCGCGCCCGGCAACGCCTTGACCCCGATCATCAGGTCGCCGTTGCCCTGCACCTGCGCCCAACGCACCACGCCCATGATGAAGCTGCGCGACCCGGACGGCCGGATCGCCAGCAATTGCCCAGCAGCCAGCCTGGCGCCGTTCGCGCCCGCCGCCCGCACCAGCCGTAAACCGGCCACACTCTCGTCATGCACGGCCCAATCTTCAAGAGCGAAACCGTGAATCAGGCTGTGCTGGTCTTCATCGCGGGTGGAAACCCGCCCGAAGGTGGCGATTTCCTGGCGCTGGCGTGAGGACAGTTCGGTTGGCTGGCCCGGCTGCTTGAAGGGCTTGCCCGATATGTAGTAGTGCATCGCGTCGAAGCCGCAGGCCACCAGCGCCCGACCGCTTGCAGCACGTCGCGCCTGCCCGCGGCCGGCGCGTCCATCGCCCCAATGCTTGTGCAACGCGATCAGCAGTTGCTCGGCAGCAGGCATCGTGCTGTCTTCACCCAAGCCCAGGCTGGCCGGGCTTTGGCCGCGGCGCAACAGGTTGATGCGGTTCTTCAGCGAAACCGAGAGGTCGCTGATATCGAGATAGCGGACCTCGGCACCGGCGGCGCCGGCAGGCGTGTCCGGCCGAAACCCGCCACGCGCCGCCGCAAGATCGACCAAAACCGGCGGCTTGCCGGGATTCGCCGGTGGGCCGGCGCCGATCACGATCTTGACGGCCAGGCGTTCCATCCAGAGCGCCACCAGTTGTGACGGGCGTGCCCCCCAGTCACCGGGTGCGCCCAGCAGCAGCAGCACAGGCCGCGCGTAGGTGGCGCTACAATTGGTAGCGCCAATATCGCGCAATTGCGCGTCCTTGACCTTCTCCGAAACAACACCGATCTGCTCGGCGGCGCGATACAGCTTGTGCAGCAATAGCCAATCCGCGCCGGGCAGTTCGGAGCCGGCATGGGCGGTGTCCAACAGCAGGCGCGCCTGCACATCGAGCGCGCGCTGGCACACTGTGGCCGCGAAACCTTTCTGCCCGCTGTCTGCATCGAGCGCGGACTGCACACATACCTGCCAACAAAGTCCGAAAGCACGCCAAAGATCAAGTGCCGCAGCATAGGCTCCGGCTTCGAAATCGGCCAGCGGCAAGGGCCGGAACGTGAATTTGCGCGCCGCCTCGGTCTGCACGAACAGCAGGGGCGTGCGCAATTGTTCGAGGATTTCGAACAACACAGCCGGCTTGAATCCGGCGCTTGGCAACAGGTTGATCTGGGCTCGCAACTGCGCCTGCGCAGTCGCCGGATTGGTCAAAGGCAGCGCCTCGACCCATTCGGCGCACGCTTTCGCATCGGCAAAGGCGGGATGCACATCGCCCGACAGCACGGGAAGTTGAAATTGCAGGTTCATCGCTTGTTCTGCTCTGATGCCCCTCGCCATGCCAGCGCGATCTCACGATTATCGTTGCAGATCAATCATCTGCAATCGAATGCTCTGAAATTACCCAAGTTCGCATCCTAACCCAAAGGGCGCGCCCGATCCACCGTCTTTGCAAGCCGGCTGGCAACTGCCGATCGCGCGACGAAGCTTGCGCTACAACAAGACCCGCTCGATGCCGCCGGCGTTGGCTGTGGCCACATACTCAGGCAGCCACTTTTCACCCAACACCTGGCGTGCGATCTCGACCACGATGTAGTCGGCATCGGCATCGGCATCGTTGCGAAAGCGCGACAAGCCCTGCAAGCAGGACGGGCAGGAGGTCAGGATCTTGATATTGCCGTCATGGCCGGCGGAACGAATCTGTTCTACGCCTTTCTGCATCTCTTCCTGCTTGCGAAAGCGCACCTGGGTCGAAATATCGGGGCGCGTCACCGCGAGAGTGCCGGATTCGCCACAGCAACGTTCGTTGAGATCGACGTTTTGCCCCATCAGCTGGTTGACCACTTCGGTGGCCTTGTAGGTTTTCATAGGCGTGTGGCAGGGCTCGTGATACATGTATCGCACGCCATTTAGCCCATCGAGCTTGATGCCCTTTTCGAGCAGATACTCATGGATGTCGAGCAGGCGACAGCCCGGAAAGATCTTGTCGAACTCGTACTTCTGCAACTGGTCCATGCAGGTGCCGCAGGACACGATCACGGTCTTGATGTCGAGATAATTGAGCGTGTTGGCGACGCGATGGAACTGCACACGGTTGCTGGTGGTGATTTCCTGGCCACGATCGGCATTGCCGGATGCGGTTTGCGGGTAGCCGCAGCACAGGTAGCCCGGTGGCAGCACCGTTTGCGCCCCCACGTGATAGAGCATCGCCTGGGTGGCCAGGCCGACCTGCGAAAACAAACGCTCCGATCCGCACCCCGGAAAATAGAAAACCGCCTCCTGATCATCCTGGCGCAAGGCCGGATTGCGAATGATCGGCACCACCTTGTCGTCCTCGATGCCCAGCAAGGCGCGCGCGGTCTTCTTCGGCAGGCCACCGGGCATCGGCTTGTTGATAAAGTGAATCACCTGTTGCTTCAGTGGCGCCCGCCCGACGGTGGCCGGTGGATGCCGGGTTTGCGCGCGCGCCAGCAGTGAGCCACGCGCCAGTTGCGAGGCAAAGCGCTGCACCCGGTAGCCGAACTGGATCATGCCGGCACGGATCGCCTTGATGGTGGTGGGGTCGGTGGCGTTGAGAAAAGCCATCGCCGCACTGGTGCCGGGATTGAATTTCTTTTGCCCCAGCTTGCGCAACAGATTGCGCATGTTGATCGATACATCGCCAAAGTCGATGTCCACCGGGCACGGCGTCGCGCATTTGTGACACACCGTGCAATGGTCGGCCACGTCGCCGAACTCGTCGAAGTGTTTGACCGAAATGCCGCGCCGCGTCTGCTCCTCGTAGAGAAAGGCTTCGATCAACAGCGAGGTGGCGAGAATCTTGTTGCGCGGGCTGTAGAGCAGATTTGCGCGCGGCACATGGGTGGCACACACCGGTTTGCATTTGCCGCAGCGCAGGCAGTCCTTGATCGATTCGGCAATCGAGCCGATCTCACTCTGCTCCAGGATCAGCGATTCGGTGCCCATGAGACTGAACGACGGCGTGTAGGCGCCACGCAGGTCGCCACCCGCCAGCAGCTTGCCGCGGTTGAAACGACCGCTTGGATCGACCTTCTGCTTGTAGTCGCGAAACGCGCTGATCTCGTCGTCACGCAGATACTCGAGCTTGGTGATGCCGATGCCGTGCTCGCCGGAAATGACGCCGCCCAGACTGCGTGCCAGCGCCATGATGCGCGCCACCGCCTGGTTGGCAGCCTGCAGCATTACATAGTTGTCGGAATTGACCGGTATGTTGGTGTGCACGTTGCCGTCGCCGGCATGCATGTGCAGCGCCACCCAGGTGCGGCCCGACAGCACCTCCTTGTGCACGCGCTCGCATGCGCGGAAGATCGGCAGGTAGGCGGCACCGCCGAACAGCTCCTCAAGCGGCGCACGCAACTCCTGCTTCCACGAAATGCGCACCACGTGCTGCTGCACCATGCGGAAGATACTTGCCTCTTGCGGCATGGTCAGCGCATCCGCCTTGACGCCCAGGGCGCACAGGGCCAGGCCCCTGGCGGCTACGCTTTGGTCGAGACTGTCGCGCACCGCCTGCCAGCGCACCCTGACCTGTGCCAAAAGCGCGTCGGCCTCGCGCACGCGGTCGCCCAGCAACTCGTCCTTGGACAGCGAATCGTCGTCCGGATTGACCGGCAGCGCCGGCTGGCGCAGGAGCTCTTCAAGCCGCCCGATCAATTGCAGCTTGTTGGATATGGAAAGCTCGATGTTGATGCGCTCAATGCCGTCCGAGTAATCGCCCAGACGGTCAAGCGGAATCACCACATCCTCATTGATCTTGAATGCATTGGTGTGACGCGCGATGGCAGCGGTACGCGCGCGGTCGAGCCAGAACTTCTTGCGCGTCTCGGACGAAACCGCAACGAAGCCCTCGGCACCGCGCGCGTTGCACATGCGCACCACCTCGCTGGTCGCGCGCGCCACCGCATCGGCGTCGTCACCACAGATGTCGCCAATCAACACCATCTTTGGCAGCCGGCCGCGACGCGACTTGGTGGCGTAGCCGACCGCCTTCAGGTAGCGTTCGTCAAGATGTTCAAGTCCGGCCAGCACCACCGGCGCGGCTGCGGAAGCGGGGCTGGCGGCACGCATCTGCGCGGTCAGGCCATCGAGGTAGTTCTTGATCTCGACAATCGCCGGCACCGATTCGCCAACCAGGCCGAAGAACTCGAGGCACACCGTGCGGGTATGGTCGGGCATGCGGTGCAGGATGAAGCGCGCCGAGGTGATGATGCCGTCGCAACCCTCTTTCTGTACGCCGGGCAGGCCGCTCAGAAACTTGTCGGTGACATCCTTTCCCAGGCCGGCCTTGCGAAAACGCCGGCCTTCGATTTCGAGAATTTCCGGCGCGCCGTGCGGCGTCTTGCCGTCCTTCCTGAAGCGCTGGATCGAAAAGCGCGCCAGCGCCGCGTCATGAATCTTGCCCGTATTGTGGTCAAGCCGGGTGATTTCCATGAAATAACCGTTGGCATCGACCATGCGCCACGACAGAAGATTGTCGATCGCCGTGCCCCACAGTACCGCCTTCTTGCCGCCCGCATTCACCGCCACATTGCCACCAATGCAGGAGGCGTCGGCCGAAGTCGGGTCGACCGCGAACACCAGCCCGCGCGCCTCTGCCGCCTCCATCACGCGCTTGGTCACCACGCCGGCGCCGCACTGGATGCTGGCATATTCGCGACCGGCCGCACCCGGCAATGCCCCGACCTCGATCTTTCCCAGTGCATCGAGCTTTTCGGTATTGATGATGGCTGACAAGCGCGTCAAGGGCACCGCGCCACCGGTGTAGCCGGTACCACCACCGCGTGGAATGATGGTGAGCCCAAGCTCAAAAAGCTCACGCGCAAGCAGTGCGCATTCCTCCTCGCTATCGGGGTGCAGCACCACAAACGGATACTCGACACGCCAGTCGGTGGCGTCGGTCACGTGTGACACCCGAGACATGCCATCGAAAGCGATGTTGTCGCGGCGCGTGACCCTGGACAATCGCTTCAGGCAGGCGCGCCGCAGTGCCGCCATCTCGTCGAACTCGCGCTCAAAGGCGCTCACCGCAAGTTTGGCCGCTGCGATCAGTTGCACCACTCGGCCACCGGATTGCGCCACTCCCAGGCCTTCGCGCTCATAGGTGAGGCGGCGCTTCTCCATGTCGCCCAGGCGGTGATGCAGGGCTTCGATCAGCGCAGCACGCCGTTTCGGATTGTCCAGCAGGTCGTCCTGCAAGTAGGGGTTGCGTTGAACCACCCAGATATCGCCCAAAACCTCGTACAACATGCGCGCCGAGCGGCCGGTGCGACGTTCACCGCGCAAGGTCGCCAATACCTGCCACATGTCCTCGCCCAAAAGGCGGATCACGATCTCGCGATCGGAAAATGAGGTGTAGTTGTAGGGTATTTCGCGTAATCGCGGCGCTGCTTCGGGCAACGCGGCGTCGGGCAGCGCGCCTGGAGGCAGATGGGCCAGGTTGGTCATGAAAGCCCTTGCTGTTCGCGCATTGTGCGCGGGGACTTCTTGATTTAAATCAAGATTTTATCGCACCGCAGCAAAGAAATTCACTAACGACCCTGTTCGGTACAGGGCCGGAGGCGCTCACGGTGCACGGTCGGCCCAGCTGGCGAACCCGCCGGCGGCGCGTAAATGCGCACTGAACGGCGCCTCGGCTATCCCTTTGCGGCAGGTGCACACCACCATCAGGCGGCGCTTTGCCCGGCCGCAGCCATAGCGGCGCGCGCTGCGCCGGCTATTCGACCTTTTCCTCGACCCAGCCGCGCTTGGCCAATAGCGCTTCGAAGCTGCCGTTCTTGTATTCGCCGCCACCGACGTAGGCGTCGAACTGCCTGAAGGCATTGACCTTGGTACGCGAGCCGCGGCGTGCGAGCACTTCGCGCCCTTGCGAATCGAGAAACGCCCACGCCGGCACCGGGCTGCCCTTGAGGTGCTTGATGGCGTCACCACGCGGCATGCTGCTGCCATCAGCCAACTGTATCGGGTCCTCGCGATTGCCGCGAATGTCGAAATACGCGAGAACATAACGACTCGAATAGCTGACCCGCAACTCCTCGGACGAAAACGTATGCTTGTTGACATACACGCAATACGGGCATTTGTTGAAGCCGTAATAGACGAACACCGGCTTGCCCTGCTGCTTGGCTACCTTGAGAGCCTCGTTGTACTCGAGAAAACTCCAGCCATCCGGCAACTCGGCACGAGTCGGGCCCGCTGTTGCAAAAAGCAGCATCGCGCAAACCAGGCTCACCATGCAGGCAAGTCGGCTGAAACTTGGCAAAAGGGTCATTGCTGTCTCCGGTAGTATCACTACTTCAGGCGGATGCCTTGAATCCCGCAGCCACATGCGAGCCATCGCAAAACGGCTTGTTCTTCGAGGCCCCACAGCGGCACAGGATGGCTTGAGTCACGCGCGCTATGGTGGCACCGGTTCCGGTGACGATCTCCACGTTGCCGCTGACTGACAGCGGTCCGTCGGGCAGCGGCTCGACGTTGACAACACCATCGCGTTTGGGCAGTGGCTTCATGTCGGCGCTGACCGGCGCTTCGGCGCTGGCGACGAATTTCGCCTGCTTGTGGGAACCGTCGCAAAACGGCGTGTTCTTCGAAGCACCACAGCGGCACAGGTTGGCGCGCTGCAGCTTGCCCTTGCCCTTGAGCGCTACATCGGCATGGATCGTCAACGGGCCGTTCTCACGGATACGCACCAGATTGACCGGCGCTGCTTTTTCTTCTGGTCCGCCGTCGTGACGACGATAGGTCAGGGCTCCAGACGGGCATTGGCGAATAGTGTGCAACAGATTCTCAACCGTATCGCCGTCAGGCTTGATCCATGGCCCCTTTACATTGGCCAGGAACACCGCCGGCGCGCCCAGCACGCAATAGCGCGCGTGTATGCAACGCTTGCCTTCGAACATCACCGTTACGTATTTGCCCTTGGTTCTGCTGATCTCCTTGCCATCGGCGGACGCGACATCACTGCCATCCTGTTGTGCCGCGGCAGCCGGCGCGAGTGTGGCAAGGCTGGCCGCCGAACTTCCCAACAGCAAGCGCCGCCGCCCGGCCGAGGGCAGGCCCGGCGCGTCAGTTTCAAGGTTCGCGGGTACCGACTCCACCAACTTTTCCATGCTTAACCTCCATGAAAGGCGCCTTTGGCACGTCCTGCGACGGACGTTTCCGCATGCGCAGTAGCTGCAAGCCCAATCATACTGCCGAATTTCGCCCCGGTGGGCGCCACCCTGCGCTTCAGGCACCCAGCGCTGCCACGGCCGCATAACGGGCCGCCTTGCCTGCAGCCATATAGATTAGGCAGTGCCACCAAGTCAGGCGCAGCCAGCCGGCTGCCACGCACAAGGCGTCGCCCACAATCGGCGTCCAGGCGAACAGCAAAGCGGGCTCGCCGACGCGCCGCAACCACGCCTCATGGCGCCACGGCTGACGATGCGGGATAAAGCGCCCCATGCGGTAGGAAATCATGCCCCCGAATGTGTTGCCCGCGGTGGCGACCGCAAGCGCCGGCCACAGCAGGTGCGGATGCAGATGCAACACGGCGGCCAGCATCAGCTCCGACGAAACCGGCACCAGCGTGGCGGCGACGAGGCTGCCGAAAAACAGCGACCACAGCGAAGCATCGGCGGTAAACAATGACTGCAGGGACTCAAGCAAATGAATTTTCCTTACCCCCCGTGGAGGGGTATACTTCACCCCTTGAACGGGGGGTCATGAACTGATGCAAAAAGGCATCGATTATCTACAGAAAATCCTCACCGCGCGGGTCTACGACGTCGCCACCGAAACGCCGCTGGAAAAGGCACCCGGGCTTTCGGCACGACTCAACAACACCCTTCTGCTCAAACGCGAGGACATGCAAAGCGTATTCTCGTTCAAGCTGCGCGGCGCATACAACAAAATGGCAAGCCTGCCGGCGAGCGCCCTTGAAAGTGGGGTGATTTGCGCGTCAGCGGGCAACCACGCCCAGGGTGTGGCGCTTGCCGCCAGGCGTCTGGGAGCACGCGCGGTAATCGTGATGCCCGTCACCACGCCTGCAGTGAAGGTCCAGGCGGTGCGCACACGCGGCGGCGAAGTGGTTCTGTTCGGCGACTCCTTCGATGAAGCTCATACCCATGCGCGTGAACTCGAACAACGGCAGGGCCTGACCTTCGTACACCCGTTCGACGATCCCGAAGTGATTGCCGGCCAAGGAACCATCGGCATGGAGATGTTGCGCCAACACCAGGGGCCGATCCACGCGATTTTCGTGGCTATCGGCGGTGGCGGCCTGATCGCCGGCATCGGCGCCTACGTGAAACGGGTGCGCCCCGACATCCGCATCATCGGCGTCGAACCGGTCGATTCGGATGCGATGGCACGATCGCTGGCCGCCGGCCGGCGCGTCAAGCTCGCGCAGGTCGGACTGTTCGCCGACGGCGTGGCGGTCAAACAGGTGGGCGAGGAGACCTTCCGCCTGTGCCGCGAGGTCGTCGACGAAATCATCCTGGTCGATACCGACGACATCTGCGCGGCGATCAAGGATGTGTTCGAAGATACGCGCTCCATCCTCGAGCCCGCCGGTGCACTGGCGATCGCCGGCGCCAAGGCCTATGTCGAGCGCGAGAAACTCAAGGGCCAGACTCTGGTTGCAGTGGCTTGCGGCGCCAACATGAACTTCGACCGCCTGCGCTTCGTTGCGGAACGCGCCGAAGTCGGCGAGCGGCGCGAGGCGATCCTGGCGGTCACCATTCCCGAGGCGCGCGGCTCCTTCAAGCGCTTTTGCGAACTCATCGGCAGCCGCAGCGTGACCGAATTCAACTACCGCATCGCCGACGCCGATCGTGCCCACATCTTTGTCGGGCTTTCGGTACACGACCGCAACGACATCGGCCGGCTGATTCGCAATTTCGGAAAGCACGGCTTCCGGGCACTCGACCTGACAGACGATGAATTGGCTAAATCGCATCTTCGCCACATGGTTGGGGGCCACTCTCCACTGGCGCACGAAGAGTTGCTGTACCGCTTCGAGTTTCCCGAGCGGCCCGGCGCGTTGATGAAATTTCTGGCCAGCATGCGGCCAGACTGGAACATCAGCCTGTTTCACTATCGCAATCATGGCGCCGATGTGGGGCGCGTTCTGGTGGGCATGCAGGTGCCGGCCAAGGAAATGACGGCGCTGCGAAAATTTCTTGACGCCCTGGGCTATCGTTTCTGGGATGAAACTTCAAATCCGGCCTATCGGCTTTTCCTGGGGTGACCCGCATGCGCATTCATTACAGACTGCTAAATGTCTTCACACTGGACGGGCAACGCCTGTCGGGCAATCCCTTGTGCGTATTCGAGGATGGCAGCAGCCTGACAGCAGAGAAGATGCAGGCGCTTGCCCTGCAGTTCAACCTGTCTGAGACCACCTTCATCCAGCCTTCTGCGACCGCCACGGCTGCAGTGCGCATCTTCACCCCGGCGATGGAGCTGCCGTTTGCCGGCCATCCGACGCTGGGTACAGCACATGTGGTGCGCGACTTGCATCGGGCGGCCAATGCAGTCAGCCTGGCGATGCAGGTTGGCGACATAACCGTGCGTGCCAGGGGCAACATCTGGACGCTCGAAGCACCGCCACCGAAGTCCCGCGGTTTCCCTCCTGCGTCCACTCAGGCCTTGTTGTCGGCGCTCGGCCTTACACCGGACGACCTGGCGGCGGCGCCCATATGGATCAACGCTGGCATGGAGCAACTGCTGGTGCCGCTGGTATCGACTGTCGCGGTACGCCGCGTAGCGCCAAAGGCCGACCTGGGCATGTTTCCAAATTCTTCAGGCAAGGTGTCGGTTTATTGCTTCTCGCCGCTCGACCCCCGCGCAACCATGCTGGTGCGATTCTTTTTCGCAAAAAATGTCGGCAGTGTGGCGGAGGACCCGGCGACCGGCTCGGCCTGCGCCAACCTCGGCGGCTATGCATTGGCCACCGGCTTTGCGTTGCCGCTCAAATGCGATCTGCGGCAAGGGGAATACACCGGCCGGCCCTGCGCACTCGGACTTGAAGTCGATGCACAACGGCGAATCTTCGTCAGCGGCGACGTGATTGAACTCGGACGTGGCTACATCGATCCTTGAGTCGGCGGACGCCTGCCAACAGCGAGCCATTGTTGGGTCATGAACAATGCATGACAAAACCATGTCCCACACGGGGCTGTCAGGTTTTTCGCAGCGAAGGAGAATCGCGGCGTAGCCAGCGCGAACGGCCGCAAAGCCGACCACCTCTGCCGGTCAATCCGCATCCGGGTCGGCAAACATGCGAGGCGCGGGTGCATCGGCGCAAGGTTCTTCGTCGAAGGCGATATCACCTGCATTCGCCGGGTTCGCTTCGAGCTGCTCAAAATCGAATCGGGTTCGGTCCATCAGATGGGAAGGCGTGACGCTTGAAAGACTGGTGAAGACCGACTCGACACGACCGGGGAAGCGTTTTTCCCATTCCCGCAACAATGCCTTGAGCTCGCGTCGCTTGAGCGTCTCTTGAGAGCCACACAGGTCGCAGGGAATGATGGGGAATTTCCTCTCATCGGCAAAGCGCGCAAGATCGGCTTCCTTGACATAGGCCAATGGTCGAATCACCACATGGCGCCCGTCGTCTGACTTGAGCTTCGGCGGCATCGACTTCATCTTGCCGTTATAGAACATGTTCAGAAAGAGCGTTTCAAGAATGTCGTCTCGATGATGTCCCAGAGCGATCTTGGTCGCGCCAAGTTCGGATGCCACCCGATAAAGGATGCCGCGGCGCAGGCGTGAGCACAGTGCGCAGGTGGTCTTGCCTTCAGGCACCACCCGCTTGACGATCGAATAAGTGTCCTCTTCCTCGATGTGAAACGGCACGCCGCGTGCACGCAGATAGTCCGGCAACACATGCGCGGGGAATCCCGGCTGCTTCTGGTCGAGATTGACAGCAATCAGTTCGAAGGAGATCGGCGCGCGTTCGCGCAACTTCAAGAGGATCTCCAGCATGCCATAACTGTCCTTGCCGCCGGACAGGCAAACCATGACACGGTCGCCTTCCTCGATCATCCTGAAATCACCGATCGCCTGCCCCACCAGTCGGGTCAGGCGCTTCTCAAGCCGATTGCTCTCGAATACCCGCTTGCGCTCCTTGATGCTGAATACGATTGGTCGTTCAATCATCTGTTGCATGGCGGGTCCGATGGTATGCAGGAAAGACTTCTTGCCAGGGCAAACGCCGCTGCGACGGGCAATACGTCGAAAAACTGGCAGGGGGTTGCCGGCACACGCCGGCCGGACTCAGCGTTTTCACAGGTAAATCGAGCGACCGCCGTCGACCGCGAGAATCTGGCCGGTGACGAAATCGGCGTCACAAAACAAGAATCGCACGGCGCGCGCGATCGCATCGGCGCCGCCTTCACGCGCCAGCGGCGTTGTGGCCATGATGCGCGCCTGCTCGGCGCGATCAATTCGCCCCAGCGCGGCGTCGGTGGCATCGGGCCAGTCGATAGGACCGGGCGCCACGCCATTGACGCGAATCGCGGGCGCCAGTTCCAGCGCCAATGCGCGCGTGAGACCTGCCAGTCCCGCCTTGGCAACGGTGTATACCGTGTAGTCCTTGAGAGGCCGATCTGCATGAATGTCGATGATGTTGACGATCGCACCATGCGTAGCCGTCAGCGCCGTTGCCGCTGCCTGGGAAAGAAACAATGGCGCCTTGAGATTGCTGGCCATCAGATCATTCCAGTTCGCTTCGCAGATCGATCCGAGCGGCGTCGGGAAAAAGGTCGAGGCGTTGTTCACCAGTCCATCAAGCCTGCCAAATCTTGTCAGCGCCATCGACACCAATGAAGGCAGGGCCGGGGTATCTGCCAGGTCCAGTGCCATCAAATGCGCCGAACCGGATCGCAAGGCGTTGAGGCGATCGCAGAGCCTGGCTGCCTCTTCAGCATGGCCACGATGATGAACTAGTACGTTACCGCCGGCCGCATGCAGAAACCGGGCCGTGGCGGCGCCAATGCGGCGTGCGGCACCGGTGATCAAAAAAGCCTTGCCGGCCAACGCTTGTTCCATGCTTTCATGATGCTCGCGGAGTCTAAAGCGGGATTTTACCCGCCAGCCCGTTCCGCAACGAACGCTATTGGCGAGGATTGTGCGCACGCCCCCATTCGCGCGAGGGGTTTTTCGGTATGCGAGAATCAAGCCTGCGCAGTGTCCGAACACAATCCGGTGCGGCTTGCCGCAGCCGGCTTCGCAAGCGCGCGGCTATTGAACCGGTGCGCCAGGACGGGCAATCGGCGACCAACGGGCCAGGCAGTGGAGTCAATGTGACAGGGGTCGCGATGTTGCGTGAAGAGAACGATGTTAGCGCCCGGATAGCAGACGCAATCGCCGAGGCTGACAACTGGCTCCCGTACGCGCGCTATATGGAAATGGCTCTCTATGCGCCCGGGGTGGGCTACTATTCCGGCCGTCTTCGCAAATTCGGAGCCGCAGGCGATTTTGTCACCTCCAGCGGCATCTCGGGCCTGTTCGGTGCGACCGTCGCGCGCCAGGTTGTCGAAATCTGTACCGCAGCGGGACCGCACGTTCTCGAATTTGGCGCAGGCACCGGGGCACTCGCCACCGATATTCTCAATGCAAGCGATGCGGCCATCGAAACCTATTCGATTCTGGAACTGTCGCCGGTGCTGCGTCAAAGGCAGCAGGTAACACTTGCCGAGCGTGCGCCGCGCTACGCCGACCGGGTGCAATGGCTCGATACCCTACCGGCCCGTTTTTCCGGCTGCATCATTGCCAACGAGGTGCTTGACGCCATGCCGGTGCATTTGCTGCACTGGGCAGAGGATGGCTTGCTCGAGCGGGGTGTAACGCTGCGCGGTAACGAGTTGATGCTCGCCGATCGGCCGGCGCGCGGCACGATCGCGCGGGTGGGGCAGGCATTGGCTACCGAGTTCGGTTTGGCGGCTGGATATGTCAGCGAAGTGAACCTCGCCGCACGGGCCTGGACCCGCTCCCTGGCCGACCTGCTTGAAACCGGTGCGGCACTCCTGGTCGACTACGGTTTCCCGGCGGCCGAGTATTACCACCCGCAGCGCTCGTCCGGCACCCTGATGTGCCACTACCAACACCGGGCAATCGACAACCCGCTGTTCCGCCCTGGTGCCGCTGACATTACCGCGCACGTCGATTTTTCCGCCATTGCGACCGCCGGCACAGAGTCGGGCCTCGAACTATTGGGTTACACCAGCCAGGCGAACTTCCTCATCAATAGCGGAATCACCGACCTGCTTGCAGCGACCCCCGCCTCCGACAGCGCCGCCTATCTGCCATTGACCAATCAGGCCAACCGATTGCTGTCGCCAGCAGAGATGGGCGAACTTTTCAAGGTGATCGCACTGGGGCGCGACATTGACGACAACTTGCTGGGGTTCTCTCGCGGCGACCGGCGCCAGGGCTTGTAGCACGTGAAGTGGATCGTCGCCTGCTGCTTTGTACTACTGTGTGCCGCGGCGGGCGCCACGGACCCGGACGCGCCGATGCGCGCGGCGCGCGAGCGCTGGCAGCAGAGTCCGCACGGCGAGATGCTCACGCGCATCATTCCGCCTTACATGGAACCGTCCCTCCTGCCTGACCCTGCCTCGGGGGGCGCCCGCCTGACCGTGCGCTATTGCGTTCAGTGCCACAACCTGGCCAGCCCGGCCATGCATCACGCAGAGAAATGGCCGGCGATCGTCGAGCGCATGCTGCCGCGCATGCAGGGCCGCGGCAACCTCGGACCACTGATGCAAAGCCTGATGACCGATATGCAAGCTCCGACACCGGCCGATGTCAGGAGCCTTACGGCCTATTTGCAAAAGCATGCACAATTGCGCGTCGAGCCTGACGCGCTGCCGGAAGCCGGGCGTTCGCGCGCCTGGACCAGCTATACCCAGGCCTGCGGGCAGTGCCACACCCTGCCGGATCCGCAACGCCATACGCGGGGCGAATGGCCGGCGGTGGTGGCGCGCATGGAGAAGAACATGCAATGGATGAACCGCGTCATCGGTTCGAAGGCCGACCCGCGCGAACCGCAATACCGCAGCGATGAAATCGTCGGCTATCTGCAAAAACACGCGCGCCGCTGATCGGTCGCGCGCGCGGCGGGCTAACGTTTCGGCACGTCCATGCCGCGCTTGACCGCCGGGCGTGCACTGAGCGTGTCGTACCAGCGCTTCACGTTCGGGAACTCAGCCAGGTCGACCGCATGCCATTCGTGGCGGGCAATCCAGGGGTACGTCGCCATGTCGGCAATACTGTACTGACCGGCCGCGAGATACGACTCGCTGTCGAGGCGTTTGTCGAGCACCCCGTACAGCCGGCGCGTTTCCTTGCCGTAACGTTCGATGCCGTATGGAATCTTCTCCTTGGCGGCACGCATGAAATGATGCGCCTGGCCAATCATCGGCCCGACACCGCCCATCTGGAACATCAGCCATTGCAAGACGTCGTACTTGCCCCGCACCGACCTGGGCAAAAACTTTCCGGTCTTGCCTGCCAGATACACAAGGATCGCGCCGGATTCGAACAGGTTGATCGGCTTGCCATCCGGGCCGTCGGAATCGGTGATTGCCGGAATCTTGCTGTTCGGATTGAGCGCCATGAATTCGGGCGTGAACTGCTGGTCCTGTCCGATATTGATCTCATGGGTGCGGTACGCGAGTTTGCACTCCTCGAGCATGATGGAAACCTTGCGGCCGTTCGGCGTGACCCAGGTGTACAGATCGATCATGAAACCCTCCGGTTTTTTGGGAAGGGCGTACGCTATCACAGGCGCGTGCAATACAATCCGGCAATGCTCAAATGGTTGCTTGTATTCGTCCTCGCGTCGATCGTCTTCTCGGCGGTATTGCCGAGCCTTGCCCGCTTCGGCATCGGGCGCCTGCCGGGCGACTTCCGGATTCGCGTGCGTCAAACCGAAATCGCGGTGCCGCTCACCTCGACGGCGATTTTCGTGCTTTGCTTCTGGCTTATTGGCAAGCTGATCTGACGGTTGCGCAAGTCGTCGGCAGAGTTCGATGCTCTTGCCAAGCGCGCTTGCCCATACCAACTTCGCATCACCGGCAGACTTCATGACCGCGGGGATACGTCTTCACTTGTTCGGAGCCCGGCTGGGGTATTCGCGCGAGCCAGGCCGCCTGTCCGCGCAAGCTGGTGTCGTTCTGGAAAGCAGGCCGGTTTGAGGTATTCTCGTCAGTCAAATTTCGAAAAATGGCAATATGCCTTCATCGTGCATTCTTCTATCGACCACCGACGGCGTGGCCGAAGTAACCTTGAATCGGCCGGACAAGCTCAACAGTTTCACGCGCGCCATGCACGCCGAACTGCGCGCAGCACTGGCCTCGATTCGCAATGACACTTCGGTTCGCGCAATCCTGCTTACCGGTGCCGGGCGCGGGTTTTGCGCGGGCCAGGATCTGGACGACGTAATCGATCCGGCGACCGGCAAGCCCGGCACGGTCAGCAAGACACTGTTGCAAGACTACAACCCGCTGATCCGTGCCTTGCAGGAAAGTCTCTTGCCGGTGGTTTGTGCGGTCAACGGCGTGGCAGCCGGTGCTGGGGCGAACATCGCATTGGCGTGCGATGTGGTTCTGGCGGCACGCTCGGCGGTGTTTCTGCAGGCCTTTGCGAAAATCGGGTTGGTCCCCGATGCCGGCGGCAGCTATTTTCTGCCGCGCCTGGTTGGCATGGCCCGCGCAAAGGGCCTCGCAATGCTGGCTGACAAGTTGCCGGCGGAAACCGCCCTGCAGTGGGGCCTGATCTGGCAAGTGGTTGACGACGACCACCTGATGGAGGAAGCGCGACTACTGGCACGACGTCTGGCGGCACAGCCCACCCTGGCGCTCGGCCTGATCAAGCGTGAATTTCATGCTTCGAGCGGAAACTCGCTGGCCGATCAACTGGCGCTGGAGGCCGACTTGCAAGCCACGGCAGCGCAGTCGCACGACTACCACGAAGGCGTCGCCGCGTTTCTGGCCAAACGCAAGCCGGTATTCGAGGGGCGATAGGAATGGACATCAAGGCTGTCGAACTCGCCCGGCGCGCGGCGGACGCGATGTACGGAACCGATATCTGCAGTAAATGGCTCGGCATGACCCTGGAGGAGGTGCGCCCCGGCTATGCGCGCATGCGCATGCCGGTTCGACCTGAATTCCTCAACGGCCTGGGCATCTGCCACGGCGGACTCATGTTCACCCTGGCGGATTCGACCTTCGCTTTCGCCTGCAACAGCTACAACATCCCGGCAGTCGCATCCGGATGCGCGATCGAATTTCTCAAATCCGTCAGAGGAGGGGACGTGCTGGTGGCTGAGGGCCAGGAACAAACCTTGTCAGGAAGACACGGGGTGTACGACATCAAGGTCACCAATTCGGGAGGTGAGGTAGTGGCCATGTTTCGCGGAAAATCGGCGCAATTGAAGGGTGAAATCGTCACCGCGTAAGTGCAGAGGAAAGCCGTGCGCAACTGCTTGCCCGCCGTGCGACGGCATCCGTAGCACTTTCCAGGAGTTGGGACTTGTCACTTCACAGCACTGCCCCAGGTGTCCCTCCGGACCACCCGCTTAGGTCATCTTGCTGTGCGCGAGGGCAGCCCTCAGAATTTTTTGAATATCGTGGCTGCGGCCAGTCCGAGATTACCAAGACTGGTGTGACAGTAAACGCCCGAGCGCCGCATGCCCATTACCCTGCCGGCAAGACCTTGCTGACGCGCGCGCTCAAATTCCTCCAGCACAGCTTGATTCGCCGATGTCAGGCGATGGCGAATCCGCTGCAGGGCAGCGAGATTGCGCCCGTTCATGCTTCTGAAACGGCCTGCCAACAGTTTGCGGGCACGCTGGGCCCTCCCGGACAGACTCGCGTTCGACCCCACCAGGTTGGCGCCATGCTGCCGGTACCCCACCTTCGGCTGCGGGTCATAAAAGACGTTGCCGCCACATCCGGTGACCACCATGTATGCCCACCAGTCGTGCGTCTGTACGTCGATGTCGCTACCTGCTTCCATCAACAGGGCGCGAGCCGCCGCGTTATACATCATCGTGTTGCCGCCGGCAATGCTCTGCACCAGCGCATTCCTGAAGGTGACGGGACGCTGGAACAACGGGGAATAGCCTACCGTGTTGTCGTGCTCGTCGATCAATCGCGTGCGTGCGCAATACAACGCCGGGACACTTGCCGGCGTCTGATCCAGCCACGCAGCAGCGGTTGCCAGCTTGTCCGCATCCCACAGGTCGTCCTGGTCGGCGAAGGCGAAGTACTGGGCCTGGATCTCCGGTGCGCAAGCCAGGGAAAGGAAGTTCGCGCGAAAACCCTGCCCTGGTCCGACCCGCACAGATAACCGTTCGTCGCCCCATTTCCTCCGATACGCCCCCAGGATTTCCAAAGTCTGGTCAGTTGAGCGATCATCTGACACCCAGAGTGACCAATCGCGACGAGATTGCGCGACGATGGAGTCAAGCTGCGGGGCAAGAAACCGTTGGCCCTGATGTGTGCAAAGCAGGATCGCGATACCGGTACATGACAACCGTGCCAAGGTATCGTTGAGCGCTGGAGCGA
The DNA here is from genome assembly GCA_964470865.1 of uncultured Burkholderiales bacterium. GTDB lineage: Bacteria > Pseudomonadota > Gammaproteobacteria > Burkholderiales > JAEUOS01 > JAEUOS01. Next base: position 67,526 of record CAYYFR010000007.1, read on the forward strand.
CAGTTGACGGGTTTGTCATGACCATCGGATTTTGACGTGTTGCAGTAGCATAATCAAGCGTTGGTGCAAACGTGGTGTTTACGGCACTATTGCCACGCGTACACCCATTGCGGTCTGGCCCGATCTTGCGATTTGGAATGGCCCTGCACAAGGAGCAAAAATGAAACCGACAACATCCGCTGTTCTGATGGCAATTGCAGCGACCCTGCTTTTCGTGAATCCAGCAACCAGCGTTGCGCAAGACGCGGGCTCAATCCAGCAAGTCTCTGGCAGCGTAAGCATTGTTGGCGCCGACAGGACGACCCGCAAAGCCGGCCAACGCGACAGGATTCAGTCAGGCGACACCATCACGACCGACGCGCGCAGCGAAGCACTTGTCAAGATGGCGGATGACTCGACCGTGGTATTGCGACCCAACACCCAATTCCAGTTTACCGACTTCAAGTTTGAACAAAAATCTACCGACACGTCGATCGTCTCGATTCTCCGCGGCACCGCGCGCCTGGTTTCAGGGCTGATTGGCAAGAATTCGCCATCACGGGTCGCGGTGCGTGCCAACACTGCAACGATCGGCATTCGCGGTACCGACTTCGAAGTTTCCGTGATCGCCGAAGATACCAACGACATTCGTGCCGGCGTCTACAACTACGTGCATGACGGCGCCACCAACGTGCAGATCGCCAGTGGCCAGACCCTCGACGTGCGCAAACAGCAAACCGCTTTCGCACCGCAAACTCCAAGACCCGGGGAAGATGCTTTGCAGCTGCTTCGCGAAACCCCGATCTTCTTGCAGCAAGGCGGCGGTCTCGACGCACTGATTCAGTCGATCATCATCATGCCGCCGGTAATGTTCCGTTAGGCCAAACGGATCGGGCATCCGGCTACGGCCTGCGGCGTTACTGCCGCAAACAAGATTGCTCGCGCAAAAAAGCCCAATCTCTCTGCCAGCAACACTGGTGATCAAACTCGATCCGGTCGATCACGCGCGCAGCAGGCACAGACGCCAGAAACCTGCTTGCACTTGGTGGCGGCACAGCCTGATCCGCCATGCCCCTGAAGTGGGTCTGAGGGAGATCCTTCAAACGCGCGGCAACATCTGCCGGATTCAGCGATTGGCGTAGTCGGGAAACCCCAATGCTGTCAGCCCACGCCGCTATGTCAAGCGGAGCTGCTACGGTGACCAGACACTTCACGTCGTCACGGCGCCCCGCCACCAGGGCTGCCATGGCGCCTCCGCCCGAGTATCCGACCAAACTGACGTCCGAGGCATGTGAAAGGAGCTTGAGCGTCTCCACGGCCGACGATGTGGCAGCTACTGCGTCTTCCCGGAATCGTCCACCCGTCCAGAATTCCGGATCGCAGTTTGCCAATTGGTTTTCCGGAAGGTATTGGCACGGACGGGACAAGTAGGCCACGGCAGGCCCTGGGTCGGCTGCGGCGAGCGAAATGACGAGTGGCTTTAGCGGGGTCGGGTCGGCTGGCGGCTCGTCCGGCCATGGCCAGGGCGCCCCATCACTTTCGATGTACACGATCAGACGCTTGGCCGACTTGTCGGTTGGCAGCTTGTGAAACGCCCTCAACTTAAGATCCGTTAGCTCGATGGGCGTAAAACCTGCGGCAAGAGCAATGTTACCCGCACGCTCTGCTGGCGACTGGACCAAGGCGCAGCCTGCCAAAAAACAAACTGCCCAAGCGGAGATAATCCGGCCGGGCAGTCGAGATGTGAAAAGCCGGGACTGCATCACCCGGCCGGAAAAACCCGTTCTTAGAACCTCACGCCCAAGTTAAAGAGCAACTGGTTGTTCTTGACTTCAGAGCGGCTCTGCTCGGAAGAATACTGCACCCCACCGTACAGTGACCCACCCGACGAAAACCGCAAGCCGATCGTCGGAACCCAGGCATCACGATCATTCGCTGCACTCTGGCCGAGAACCTGTTGTTGATCAGGACGGCGAATGTCATACACGTACGTCAGGCCCACGTACGGTGTAACGTTGTTGATTCTGTAAGCGGCCTGACCACCAAACCGGAACTGTTGAATATCAACCGAGCCACCAGGCACAAAGGTGCCGTTAGAGAGCGTATATGCTCCGAGCCTATCGGATACCGAGAGGAACGCACCACGTCCGCTGAGCTGCCAGTTTCCAATAGTCTCGCGGTAAGTCAAGCCTATGCTTCCAATGGTCCTGTCCGCCGTGAACGAGCCGGCTAGGTTTCCAGAATTCGAATCAATCTTGGTCCGACCCACGCCCAACGTTGCGTCCAGCGCAAGGTTCCGCGTCAAAGGCACGCCCAAGTACGGAGAAATGGTCCAGCCGGAACCCTTCAAGGTGCCGGTTGCGCTAATGCGGGGGTCGAAGTTGAGCGCGATATCGCTGCGATCACCCGCTATCGCAACGCCCACGATCATGCGATTGGCCAGCCTGTAGTCCACGCCCACCATCCCCACGTTGATCGTCCCGGAAGACTGCAAGGGCTGGAATGAATAACCGACCTTGTTTTGTGAGAACGCCCCCCAGGCATTCCAAGCTGCGCCGCCAGGGGCGCCAGCGGCGCCAGTGTCTCCATGCCCTGTCAAGGCGAAGCGGCGGGCATTTCCGAGCGACCCCGAGGCAGAGCCGCCCGGCCCGCCAACAAAATTGCCGACGTTAGCTGCCAGTATGCTGGCTTGATCGGCCGCGAATCGCGTACTAGTCTCCGCGAATGCCTGCTGTTCGCTGGCCCCTTTGGGCGGGGTAGTGGTAGTTTGGGCACCCGCCAGTCCGCAAATCGCAAACGTCGCCGTACCCAAAGTCAACTTGGCGCAGCGTTTCAGTGCAATCTTCATTTCATCCCCTGGTATAGACGAAAATCTCTATGGATCGGAAGCGCCTGAGCAGCAACTCCGCAAAAACCACGGCAAGTTCCTGCATCTCTATACATCGATGGTACCTGAAAATACACCAACAAAAAACCAAAAATGCGGGCAGGGCTTGATGATATAGAGCTATTGTTGCGTTTTTGCCACAACTTGCACTGCCGCCAAGGCCTCAGGGCTCAAGCGTCGCGCAGCACGCTCGGCCGTGGTCGTCGCTTCTTCCAGGTGACCAAAGCGCCTCGCCATCAATATCCGCTCTATGTATGCCTCCGGTTCGTCTGGAATGATCGATTCCATCGTATCAAGAAGGCGGTAACCCTCTTCCGGAAAACCGCCGTCAAATTTCAGTTGCGCCCAGTTTCGATAAATCACCGGCTGAACCGGAAACATTTGCGCAGCCTTTCCAAACAATTTGTCCGCCTCCTGTTCAGCGCTTTCACCGCCCACTCGATCATGGTCTCGCACCAGTTTCAAGGCACGAACCTGCAGCACGTTCGCCAGCGAGATCAAGGGCCATGGATTGTCCGGCCCCAGGCGAACGGCGTCGCGCGCTGCCGCTTCGGCCAACCCGAGCCTGCGTTTGAATTCGTCATGCCGATCGGCACGCAGGCCTCCGGGTTCCAAAGCCGCCAGCGCTTGTCCTAACTGGCTGCGAATTTCCATGCGCCGGTACTGCCATTCGTACGGCTGGGATGCGACAGCGACAGCGATTAGCTGATCGCCGGTCAACTGTTCACGCACAATCGCCCAGCGTGAACTTGTCGCAGCGATGTCCGCAACCTGCGCCTTCCACGCAACAAAAAAGGTCAGGCAACCAAGCAGGACACTTCCCGATGCGGCAACGATGCGGGCAGGCGCGATGCGCACACTGGCAAGACCGGAACCGCGCGGTCCGGAAAAAGCCAACACAAAACACAGCAATGCGATGAATGCGGGCCCGAATGCAACCAGGGCTGCGACCCTTGTCACGTCACCAGGCCCATAGCCCGCATCGACGCTGATGCGGAATAGCAGATGGACAGCGGAATACATCAAGCAAGGCCAGAAGATCGCAAACACACGCGTCCAGGATCGAACTTTGAAAGAGCGGTACCCGTCGCAAAACACTATCGCAAACGCCACCAGCGCAAGGACGCCGAGCGGAATCAGGCGCAATTCAACCGCCGGTATCGCCTCGGCGGCTCGGTCGGTCCCCAGCACAGGCAAGAAACTTGCACAAGCTGCGGTAAATGCACATGCCAAACCCCAATCGACAAGGCGTCCGTGCTCCTTTGGCAAACTTCCGTCGTCACCGATGCGCGCGGATTCGACATGGCCAAGCACCCCAAGAATAAGGGCCGCGAACGCGAACGACACAATCCGCGAGGTAAGCAACGGAATATTGATCTGTGCGTCGATCCAGAACACCAGCAGGGATACAGTCAAGCCTGCAACTAGAATCCAATCTTCGCGTCGCCCGGTCGGCAAGGCTTGCTCGATGTGCCTGCCCGCAGCGCCCCAGGCAGCGATTCCCAGGAACAGCATCCAGCCGGCGCCAATGCCCAGGCATGCCGCCGGTACCGTCGCGTACGGAAACCCAAGCACGGAAGCCAGCGCGCCGCCCGTGACGGCAGACGCCGATGTCAGCATGACGAACGGTCGCCACGCGACCCGCGCGGCCGCTCCGAACATTCCTCGAGCTGCAACGAAAACGACGGCACAAAAAAATCCGAGGTAGGCCAGCCAGCCAACAAGACCGAAGTTCAGGCCGATGTCCAAGGCGTCGGCGTGCAATCTGTCGAAAAAAGCCACCGTCCGATAATCTTCCGAACGGATGACTGAGCGGGGAATATGGACGTAGTAGTGCAGATAGGCGGATTCGGGACCAAAACCGAACAATTGACGTGCCGGCGCGGACGCAGCAAACGTCTCCGCGCCGGCCTCCCAGATCCCGAGACGCGCGAGGATACTGCGCGACGCCAGGCTTGTCGACGCGCCTGCATCGCGACCGATGTCGAAAACCATGCGGCCGAGGAACGGCACGGTTTGCGCCCATGAGCGCGCGGGTGGTAATACGTTAATCGCGACAAGAACCAACAGGCCGGCGACAACCGGACCAGCCGAGGCGATGAACCACGATCGCCGTCGTGCGAGCGCCGCCCAGAACATGCCGAGCATGGTCAAACCGGCCAGACAAGCAAGCAGCGGTCCGCGCGTTTGTGTGACCCAGAGCCCTGCGACTTGCAACCCCAGCACGGCAGCCCAAGGCAAGACGTCGGGAAAGCGTGATTTTGATTGCAAGACGCGCGCGATCGAAACGGGAATCATGAGGCTCAGATACTCTGCGAGCTGGACCGGATTTCCTTGCGTTCCGTTGGCGCGCGACGGGTCGCGGCCGACGATGTCATAGAAATCCAGATTAAAGCTCTGCTGCAATGCATAGCACGCAGGGATCACGGACCCGAGAATCATGGCGTCGACAAATCCTTGCGCCAAACCGGTGTTTCTGGTCCAGGCCAGCAGCGCAAAAAAGATCGCAGCGTAAGAAATCCAGGCCACCAGCCCCTCGAGGCGAAAAAAACCGCCAAAAAGAGCCTCGGTCGGCAGTGCCGAGGTCGCCGTGGATGCACCGGCGACGCAAACGAAGACTCCAAGCGCAATCGCGGCGACCAGCGTCGGCACGCTGCTGCGTAAAAGGCCGCGCCAGCACAACGTCACAATCGCTGCGGCCAACGCCAACATCGCCAGTGGAACTGCAACCATCAACTTGGGAATCTCGTGCCCACGATCCATAACGGCGGTCATCATGGTGGGCGACGCGGTTACCGTGGCAACCAACGCCAGGGTACATAGCCTCTGCCATGCACCCGCACCAACAGGGTTCACGTTCATCGGTCGTGCCCGTCAAAATCGCTTCGACTCCTGCAGCGCATTGCCTCGCATCCCGCCTCGCTCGAACGCTCGAGCCTGGAGTAACCACGAATGTACCCCACTGCGAAAACCACGACACTGAACAGCGTCGGGATCATCGCGCCGCGGCGACGGCCATGGCCATGGCCAAGCCAATCAACAAAAACCAGAAGCGTGCCTGCCAATCATCGCACCGTGCCTGCAGGCTCATGGCTTCGATTTGCGAATGATCCACCAGTGCGGCGCCCTGAACTTGGCG
>CAYYFR010000008.1:0-8869 GCA_964470865.1 uncultured Burkholderiales bacterium
GTCGGTCATTGAGTTTTCCTGATTTATACGATCTAAACGGATTGAATTACGGCAGGTGCAGTTGAAAGTGAAGCCTGGCCATACGAGGACCTCGAACCTGCAGGTTCATGCTGTCGTGGTGTGCGCCGAGCATGCTGGACCCGCCAGCCCGACCCGCTTCGAACCAGCGGTGCACTGGCGCCCGCCGGCTGCAACTCGCCCAAGGGCGAGGCCACTGCTCCGATTCTGTCCATCGCTGCCTCATCCTCTGTTGATTTGCCACACATCTGCTGCCGATCCACGGCTTTTTGGTCAGTGAATTCGTCAGTGGATTCGAGCCACTTCCAGAACATGCACTTTAAGGACGGCGATCAAATAACAGCGTACCGAACTAAGCGGAAATTGCCACGCTGTCTGAGCGATGCAGCCGGAATGCCGCCTCGCATAATGCTGTTCACCCAAATTGCCATTTTGCGCAATTGATTCAGCCAACCGCAAGACACATGGCTACTTCAATCACTGTTTCCGGTGCAACGCAGGCCCTGCCCGTTGGCGGCAAGTTGTTTTCCAGCTTGCCGCTGCGCGGTCGCGCCGCCTTGCTGGCCGCTGCTGCTATCGCTAAAGACATTGCCAAACCGGCGCTGATCGCGTTACTTGGGATGTACGTGCGGCTATCGATAATAAGACCGGCCATCAGACGCTTGGCCCCGCCTCTGGCTGCCCCCGGGCCGGCCGCTGATGGCGCGGCTGCGGCGCCTGTCACCGGAGCTTATGGCGCCAATGCGCTTGCGTGCACGCTGGCTTTGGAAAACGCGCGGCAGATGGCCAGGCAGCACCCCGAAATTGTTGCCAACGTAGTCAAAATGGGGGTGTCTGGAAATGAGTGAGGCCGGTGTTGACGACGGCGCCATCCTTCTGATGTCGCTGGGCGAGGAAGAGGCTGCCGAGGTTTTCAAGCTCCTGCCACCAAAGGAAGCACAGAAATTAGGCGCGGCCATGGCTAAATTGAAAAACGTGACGCGCGAGAAAATCGGCGGCGTACTCGACCGGTTTCTCGAACATGCCAATGGACAAACCGCCATCGGGCTCGACTCGGACGACTATATTCGCGGTGTCTTGAACAAGGCGCTGGGCGAAGACAAAGCCAAGTTCCTGCTCGACCGCATTTTGCAAGGGCAGGAAACCGGTGGCATCGAGAGCCTGAAATGGATGGACCCGCCGGCCGTCGCGGAATTGATCAAGAACGAACACCCGCAAATTATTGCGTCGATTCTGGTGCACCTGGAGCGCGATCACGCCGCAGCGATTCTCAATCAATTGACCGAACGGACGCGCGCTGATGTGATTTTGCGCATTTCCACGCTGGAAGGCATCCATCCATCAGCCCTGCGTGAACTCAACGATGTGATCAGCATGGCATTGCTGGGCACTGATCGAATAAAAAAAGCGCCGATGGGCGGTGTGCGCACTGCCGCCGAAATCCTCAACTTTGTCGGTGGCACCTCGGAAGCCGGCATCATCGAAGCGCTGCGCGCGGCGGACGACGATCTGGCGCAGGGCATTCTCGACGAGATGTTTGTGTTCGAAAACCTGCTCGATGTCGATGACCGCGGCATTCAGGCCTTGCTCAAAGAGGTGCAGTCCGAGTCGTTGATTGTGGCACTCAAGGGCGCGGTGCCTGATTTGCGCGAAAAGATATTTCGCAACATGTCGACCCGCGCCGCCGAAACGTTGCGTGAGGACCTTGAATCGAAAGGACCGGTGCGCCTTTCGGACGTTGAAGCCGAGCAAAAGGAAATTCTCAAAATTGCGCGCCGTCTCGCCGACGAAGGACAAATCGTATTGGGAGGCAAGGGTGACGAGAGCTTCGTTTAAGAAACCACCGAACAAGTCCCTGGAATGCGGATTCTCGAACGAAGAACCTTTTCGATTCAACCTCTTGCAAGAGCGACTTTCTCGACCTATGGACCGGTTCAGTGTTTCCTCAAGCGCATTTTGCCCGGGGCCGTTGAATTCCGTACTTGAACGCTGGCAGTTCGCTTCGCTCGCGCATGCCCGCGCGCGACTGCGCAGCCGCTCTCTCCGTGCTTGGCTTGATCGGCGGGCGCGACAGCGAAGTAAAGGAGTTCATTGCAGAGAAGCTTGGCGCGCAAGGGTTGAAGCGCTCCGTAGTGCTTGCAGCGCCTGCCGATGTGCCAGCGCTGTTGCGTCTGCCTTGTCTTGTACCTGCCCCAACCTGCCGTGCATGCGGCTGATCGACTAGTTTGCGTAGTCGTTGCCAGATTGAACATTGGCACGAACTACCGCGGGATGTTGCGCCTCTTCAGTGCTTTACGAAGCCTGCGATCGCGGAACAATAGCTGTGAGGCCCCTAGTAACGATGACGTTGCCGCCAATCGCTTCTGCACCTGGTACAGAGCCGCTGGCGGGCTAGTCCATTGTCGGGCTGGCATGCGTCAATCAACTACGCTATTGAAGGAATATTCATGTCGCAGGAAGCCGTAGCCGAAGGTGCAGGCCCGCCTACTCCGATCGGGTCCGGAAAGAAAACCGGATTGGTCATCATCATGACGTTAGTCGTCGTGCTGGCCGCTGGCGGCGGCGGATGGTGGTTCAGCCGTCAAAAGCACCATGCCGCACCGGCCGCCGACGCTGCCAAAAAGGCCGAACGCAAGGCCGGCGTATTCGCGCCACGCGACTCCTTCACGGTCAATCTTGGTACCACAGATACCGAACACTTTCTGCAGATCGGCAGCGTGCTTGAAACCACTGGCAGCCCGGTCGCCGACGCAATCAAGACCAACACCTCGTTGACCCGCAACAAGATGCTTTATCTATCGACTGGCAAGTCGGCAGATGCACTCGCCACGAACGCAGGCAAGACCAAATTGGCCGCCGAGTGGTTGACAGTCGCGCGCAACAAGCAGGACGGCCTTGCGGCGGCCGCCGCGGCAGCGGCCGAGCGCAGTGTCACCGATGTTCGTTTCGCTTCGTTCATTGTTCAGCAAGACTGAAAATGTCTGACGAATTTCTCTCTCAGGATGAAGTTGACGCGCTTCTCAAAGGTGTCAACGGCGAAGCTGACGCACCGGCTGATGACAAAGGCGAAAGTGGCGTCCGCCCTTACGACCCGTCCAAGCAGGAGCGGATTGTCCGCGGGCGGATGCCGACACTCGAAATCATCAATGAGCGGTTTGCGCGCAATTTGCGCTTGGGACTTTTTGGTCTCATGCGCAAGAGTCCGGAAGTTTCGGTAGGGCCGGTGCGGGTCCAAAAGTACAGTGAATTCATTCGTAATCTGGTGGTGCCGACCAATCTCAATATCGTCAGCCCCAAGCCATTGCGCGGCAACGCGTTGTTCATATTCGAGCCAACACTGGTGTTTACCGTGGTGGACAACATGTTTGGCGGCGACAGCCGCTTTCATACACGCGTCGAAGGCCGCGACTTTACGCCAACCGAGCAGCGAATCATCCAGCGCATGCTCACTGTGGTGCTGGAAAACTATCAGAACTCGTGGCAGCCGGTTCATCCGTTGAAGTTTGAATTTCAACGTGCCGAAATGCACACACAGTTCGCCAATATTGCGACGCCGTCCGAAGTCGTCGTCACGACGATCTTCAAAATTGAATTCGGTTCAGCGGGCGGCGATATTCACATTTGCATTCCGTACGCCACGCTTGAACCACTCCGCGACCTGCTCTACAGCACCACGCAAGCCGACAACTCCGTCAGCGACAGCCGCTGGCTGCGCATGCTGACCTCGCAAGTGCAATTGGCCGAAGTAGAACTGGTAGCGCAGCTCGCGCGAACCCAGGTAACGCTGCAACAGGTCCTCAACATGAAGGCCGGCGACATCGTCGGACTCGACCTCCAGCCAACTCTGGTCGTCGAGGTTGATGGTGTGCCGGTATTTGACTGCCGCTACGGCGTACTCAACGGCCACTACTCGATCAAGGTTGAAAAAATGCTCACTGCCGGATCGCAGGACAACCCCACGGGAGAAGAACATGTCCACTGAAACCGCAGCAGGCGCCGGGATTGCGCAGTCCGGCAGCAATGAAGACGGTGGCGACCATTGGGGCGCAGCGATGGCCGAACAAAGCGCGGGTGAGGTCGAAACCCTGGCACCAAACGACACTGGACGCAACGCGCCGGCGATGTTTGAGCAGCTCACGCCAGGCGGCGCGAAGAGCCACGTCAATGACATCAATATGATCCTGGATATCCCGGTTCAACTAACCGTTGAATTGGGGGGAACCAAAATACCAATTAGACATATTTTGCAATTGGCACAGGGATCGGTGGTGGAATTGGATGGGTTGGCCGGTGAACCGATGGATGTTCTTATCAACGGTTGCTTGATTGCCCAGGGCGAAGTAGTGGTGGTGAATGAAAAATTCGGGATTCGCCTCACCGACGTTATCACGCCATCCCAACGTATCCGCAAGCTGAACCGGTGAACACCGGTTCGCGCAATTTCGTTTCGGCAAGTATCACTGCTGGCCAAGACCGGCTCGAAATCAGCCAGGATCTGCGATAACCCATTGAATTGTTGAGGGTGCGTTTCTGGACGCAAGTTCGTGCTCCCGATTTCCGGGCACAAGGTCCTGTGCCGGCTGGTTTTGCACATCCAAAGGGGGGAAAACGCTGCCGCTGCCTTAGCTTCCCTTCCGAGCGCCCGTGACACACCAACCGACTCACACCCCAAAGCTGTACCGCCGCCTGGCCATTGCACAAGTTCGGTTCAACCGTTCAGCGCATCAGGAACGCCAGGCTCTTCTCGATATGTGTCTGCATCGCCATGACCAGCCAGGGCGCCGCCATCCACAGCATCCACACGCCGGCCAAGAGACCGACCGGAAAGCCGAAGGACATCAGGTTCAACTGTGGCGCGGCGCGCGTCATCACGCCGATGGCCAGGTTGACCACCAGCAGCGCGGCCACGATCGGCAGCGCCAGATGCACGCCGATGCGGAAGATGTCGCCGCCCATCATGGCGAAATCGCGCAACTGCGAGGCACCGCCGCCGGGCATGGTGCCGACCGGAAACACCCGGAAACTCTCGACAATGCCGTTGATCACGATCAGGTGGCCATTCAGGGCCAGGAAGATCAGGCTTGCCAGCACACCGAGAAAGCTGCCGACCAAAGGCGTCTGGTCAGAATTCTGCGGGTCGACGAAGGTGGCGAACGACAGGCCCATCGACAGGCCCATCAGGTCACCGGCAAGTTCGATGGCGGCGAAGATCAGGCGCAGCATGAAACCCATGGCGGCCCCGATGGCCACCTGCTGGGCCAGTACCCCGACGGCGTTCCATGAGTCGAGCGCGGCCGCAGGCAGCACAGGCAGGGTGGGACCGACAATGATGGCGATGGCCATCGCCAGGCCGATCTTTACCTGTGGTGGTATGGCGCGATGGTTGAGTACCGGAGCGGTGCTGATGAGCGCCAGGATGCGGATGAAGGGCCACAGGAAGGCTGCGGCCCAGCCGAACAACTGTTCGCTGTTGATGCTGAACATGGGCGTTGCGCCGGGCTCAGCCGATCATGCCTGGAATGCCGGTGATCAGGCGGCGCATGAAGTCGACCATGGTGGCCAGCATCCACGGGCCGGCCAATACCATCACCCCGAACATGCAGATCAGTTTCGGAATAAACGAGAGCGTCATCTCGTTGATTTGTGTGGCGGCCTGGAAAATGCCGACCACCAGACCCGCCACCAGTGCGGCCAGAAGCAGGGGGGCCGAGATCAGCAAGGTAAGCCAAAGCGCCTCGGCGCCCAAGGTCAATACGGTCTGGGTGGTGAACATAGCGCTATCGGCGGTCAGTCGGGTGAGTGGTCTTGCGTAGCATTTGAGGAGTGAAATCGACCGGCACCGCCGGTGCTTTCATGGAAATCAATCCGGACGAAAGCAGGCTTTCACTTTCGTCCGCCCTAATGGAAACTGGCAATCAATGACCCTATCAACAGATTCCAGCCGTCGACCAGCACGAACAGGATCAGTTTGAACGGCAGCGAGATCATCACCGGCGACAGCATCATCATGCCCATCGACATCAGTACCGAGGCGATCACCATGTCGATCACCAGGAACGGAATGAAGATCATGAATGCGATCTGGAACGCGGTCTTGAGCTCGCTGGTGACAAAGGCGGGCACCACCACGGTGAACGGCAGGTCGTCGGGTTTCTCCGCCGCCGGGCGTTTGGCCAGTTTGGCGAACAAGGCCAGGTCGGGCTCGCGCACCTGCTTCAGCATGAAGGTCTTGACCGGCAGTTCGGCCCGTTTGAGCGCATCGTTGAAGCTCATCTGGTTGGTGCTGTAGGGCAGGTAGGCCTCGGTGTAGACCCGATCAAGTGTCGGGCTCATGACGAACATGGTGAGAAACAGCGACAGGCCGACGATTACCTGGTTGGGTGGCGCAGTCTGTGTGCCCAGCGCATGACGCAGGAGCGACATGACGATGACGATGCGCGTGAAGCCGGTCATCATCAGCAGCACCGCCGGCAGGAAGGTAAGCGACGTCAGCGCCAACAGGGTCTGGATCGGCAGCGAATAGGTGGTCGAGCCGCCCGGCCCCGGTGTCGAGGTCAGGCCGGGCAGCGCCGCCGCCTGCGCCATGACACTCCCCGGCAAGATTGCCAGCAGGGTCAGGAGAACCAGGCAGGCCGGAACAGCGATGCGGCGCGGGGCAGGGAGCGGGAATTTCATGTTTTCTTCAGAGCCCGTTCAAGCCAGACAGAGAACGCTGGTTTGGTGGCGCTGTCTGGCGCAATCACCGCGGTTTGCTCGGGGCGCGCCATTTGCGTGAGCGTGCGAACCTGGCCGGGTGCCACGCCCAGCACCAGCCACTGACCGGCGATCTCGACTACCACCACCCGCTCGCGGGCGCCCACCGATTTGTCGGCGACGATACGCAGCGCGCCGCCAATGGCCGCGCGGCCCATGCCGGTGCGTTTGGCCAGCCAGGCCAGCAATAAAATCAATGCCAATACCAGGCCCAGACCCGGCAGCATCTGCAGCATGCCGGCGGGGCCGGGCAGCGGATCGGCGGCCACCGCTGCGGCGGGAAGGCATGCGCATCCCGTCACCCAGGCCAGCCATGCGTTGCGCCGCTGCATCATTTGTTGAGTTTCCGCATCCGCTCGGACGGGGTGATGATGTCGGTCAGGCGGATGCCGAACTTTTCGTTCACCACCACTACCTCGCCCCGCGCGATCAGGCAGCCATTGATCAGCACGTTCATCGGCTCGCCGGCCAGGCCATCAAGCTCGACCACCGACCCTTGCGCCAGTTGCAAAATGTGCCTGATCGGAATCTTGGTACGCCCGAGCTCGACGTTCATCAGAACCGGGATATCCATGATCATGTCGATATCGTTGGCGTGGCCATTGCCCGCAGCCGGCGCGAGCTGCTGGAACATGTCACTGGCCGGGTCTGCCGCAGGCGCGCCGGCAGCCTCGGTCGCACCGGCGTCGCCGGTGGCAGCCTGCTCGGCCATGGCGGCGGCCCAGTCGTCCTCGGGCGAGGGGGTATTGATCTGATCAGGCATGTGTGTCTCCGGAAGTGTCTTCATTCTGCGAAACGGCGATGATTTTCTCGACCTTGATGGCGGACTGCCCGTTGCGCACGCCGTAGCGGCGGCAACACCGGCTGCCACGCCTTGTTATAGCCATCCAGCACCAGCGCCAGCATGCGCTGGGTGATGCGCTCATCGGTCGGCGTGAAATCGCGCCTTCGACGCGGGTATTGATGCGGCTGTCGCCGCCGAACATGTTGTCAACCAGCGTGAAAACCAAGGTCGGATCGAAGATGATCGGCGAATTGCCGCGCAAGGGCTTGGTCTGCACGATATTGAGGTTGGTCGGCTGCACCAGATTGCGCACGAATTCACCATACTTCGTGACCCGCACCGGTCCGACCGGGATTTCGGGGCTTCTGCGCAGAAAGTTGAACAGGCCAACCCGCAACGGGCGCGCGAAGCGCTCATTGATGATCTCCAGCGTGGGCATCCGGCCACGCACGATGCGCTCCTGCCTGGCCAGGTTGCAGGGCTTTGGGCCCGCGCTGGATTCGGGCGCGGCATCGACTTCATCATCGCCATTGACACCATTGACGCCCTTGAGAAGGGCATCGACTTCGTCCTGGAAGAGAATTTCTGTGGACATGCTTGCCTGAAAGGTGCGCTTGGGAAAGCAGGTCTACTGAATGATGAACGACGAAAAATGCACATCGGTGACGCCGACTTCATCGTTCTTGGTGCCCGTTGTGCTGGAGTCGGCCAGCGCGGCGCGCGCCAGGGCAACCAGTTCCGAGGCCAGCTTGGCCTTGCCCTGGGGCGATGCGAGTTCGTCAGCGGTACGGCTGGTGAGCAGCAGCAGCACCCGGCTGCGGATCAGCGGCATTTGAGCTTTCAGGGCCTCGCCAACATCGGCCGCATGTACTTCGTAGGTCAAGCCGATCTGCAGATAGTGCTCACGTCCGGGGTCGGCCAGATTGACGGTGAAGGGCTCGAGCGCGGTGAACACCGGCGGCCCCGAGCGGGTCGCCTTCTTGGCTTCGGGCTTGGCGCCGGCCACATTCTTCTTCATCAAGAGGAATGCGGCGCCGCCACCGGCGGCTGCCAGCAGAACCAGTGCCGCGATGATGATGATCAGTAGTTTCTTGCCCTTTTTCTTCGGCGCCATGCCGGCGTCGGCGACTGCTGCTGTTGACATCGATTGCTCCTCTGCGAGGTTGGGTCGGGCCGTGCCCGCATGCACCGGTTGCCAGCCCGGGGAATCGGGCGAAAACCAGCTCCAGACGGCCTATTGTTGCCTTGCGGGAGAGCTGCCCAAGCGCAGAGAATGCGGTGCTTTGCGCCTCTTTTGCGCGCACCGGGCGCCGC
>CAYYFR010000008.1:8969-16044 GCA_964470865.1 uncultured Burkholderiales bacterium
GCGCTGTCTACGGCAGGGTTGACGGCAGCAATCGAACCGGTCGCCTGTTCAGGCGAAAGTGTCGACCAGGCCGCGCGCCGCTTGTGGGGTGCGTGCAACCAGACCGTCGATTGCGCTGCCCTGCAGCACCCCGCGTGTGACAAACGTTTGGCGCTGCCGTGCAGTCTCGTGCTCGTCACGCAACTGCTGGCCGAAGCTCTGGTCGCCGACGCTTGTCTCGCCCATCGAGATGCCGCTTTCGGCGAGCATTTCCTGCAAGCGGTGCAGGGCATCTTCGACCGCGACACGGGTTTCCGGCTGGGTCACCGCGAAGCTTATGACCGCTTCGTTGTTCTGCATTTCAATGCGCACCGAAATCGGGCCCAGATCGGCCGGTTTGACGCGAATTTCGGCATGTTCGATGCCATTCTTGGCAAGCCATGTGACCTGCTGCGCGGTTTCGTCGGCAAAACGTGGCGTGCCCACGCGCGACTCGACCGATAGTGTGTGCGGCAGCGGCACGGCGTTGCGCAAAGCGCCGGCCTCGGCATGCAGCGGCGTCGCGCCCCATCCGAGCGCATCGGTACTTGCGAGAAGTGCGTCGAATGTGCTGCCTGTGGGCCGCGCTTCGGCGCTTGCTTTCGCAGTGGTTTGGGCAATGGCCGTGGGTTGATCGGCGCCGGCCGCAATTTGCGAGGCAGTCATGCGCAAACCGCTCAAGTCGGCGCGCAAACTGCGGCCATTGTCCGCTTGCAACTCGACAGTGCGACTGGCTCTGCTGCTGCTGCCGCTGCCGGCTTCCAGAAGAGTTGCTGTCGGATCGGTGATCCGGCCGTTGAGCGGATTGGCGCTCGCGTCGGCCGCGCCCGTCCGAGCCAGGATCGACGTCGCCAGCGTCTCCGGCACGGCAGGGCGCACCATGGGTGCCGGTGGCGTCCACAGGGACGGGAACTGCGCGGGATCGAGCACAGTGCCAGGCGTTCCGGCATCTATGGCAGTGTGTGCCATGCCGTCGCCTTCGACACCACTGGCCATCTCCGTGGCGCTGTGTGTCGCTGCCGTCGTAGCGCCAGGGGCATCGTCCGCAGACGCTTGCCCGGTGGCTTTGCCGGGGGCGGGAGAAGCGGCTTGCCGTTGGCGCAGGATATCGGCGAAGCGTGCCTGGCCTGGATCAGGTGATTGATCCTGCGCCTGATGGGCGACATCGGGTTTGGGCTGGGGTGGTGGCGAATTGTTCAGGCTGGTAAGTGGCGACATGCTGGATTCCCGGTATCAATGAAGCGCTGAAAGATGTTCTCTTGGCATGCCTATTCGCCAAAAGCGAAGCGTTGGCCGCTCACCGCTCGCGCGCCGAATTCGTCCTGCTGCTTTTGCTCGCGGCGCCCGTGTGCACGTGATTCAAGCGCATCGCGGCGGGCGGAAATGGCATTGAATGAACTGAGCGAGCGTTGCTGGCCTTGCCATTGGTTGCGCGCACTGTCGATCTGGTTGCGCCAGAATCCGACTTCGTTTTCCTGCTGCTTCACCGCTTCGTCGAGCTTGACCAGGAAGGCGCGAAAATTCCGCACTTCTGCTACCGCAGCGCCGCGGACCACCGCAGTGTCAAGGCGCGCGCGGTACTCGTCGCGGTAATTGACCAACACATCGTGTTTTTGATCCGATTCGCGCAAGCGGGCGTTGAGTTGGCCTACCTTGATGGCAGCGGAATCGGTCTTGCGTTGGGCTACGTCTATCAAGGTGGCGAAGGATCTGGTCATAGTTTGTCTCTCTGATGGGCGCGCGGATGGTTGATGTGGGGCGCGCGAGTGCTGCAGTGGTGGTGGTTTGAAAAGGCGGTGCTGCGAAGGGCGGCGACGCTGGGGCAACGCGATAGGCTGTGCCTCATGCGCCGCCGCCCACCAGATCGCGCAATTGCGCCTGGCTTTGCTCGAAGCCGGCGTGCTCATGGATGTCCTGCTGCAGGAAGGCCTCGAGACGCGGCCACAGGGCGATGGCCTGGTCGAGCACCGGGTCGCTGCCGGCCGCATAGGCACCCACGTTGATGAGGTCGCGGTTGCGCTGGTATCGCGCGATCAGTGTCTTGAACTGCTTGGCCCGCCGCACATCATCCGGTCGCGCCACCGCGTGCATGACTCGGCTGATGGACTGTTCGATGTCGATGGCCGGGTAGTGACCGGCATCGGCCAGACTGCGTGACAATACAATGTGACCGTCGAGGATGGCGCGGGCCGCATCGGCGATCGGATCCTGCTGGTCGTCGCCTTCGGTAAGTACGGTATAGAAGGCGGTAATCGACCCGGCAGCGCTGGCGTCGACGCCATCACGGGTTGAGCCGTTGCCGGCTCTTTCCACCAGTTGCGGCAGCTTGGCAAAAACCGATGGCGGATAGCCCTTGGTGGCCGGCGGCTCACCGATGGCCAGCGCGATTTCTCGCTGTGCCATGGCGTAGCGCGTCAGCGAATCCATGATCAGGAGCACGTTCTTGCCCTGGTTGCGAAAGTACTCTGCGATGGTCGTCGCGTAGGCGGCGCCCTGCATGCGCAACAGCGGCGGCACGTCGGCCGGTGCTGCGATCACCACTGCGCGCGAAAGACCATCCTCACCGAGGGATTCCTCGATGAATTCCTTGACCTCGCGGCCGCGCTCGCCGATCAAGCCGACCACGGTTACGTCGGCGTTGGTGTAGCGCGCCATCATGCCCAGCAGCACGCTTTTGCCCACGCCGGAGCCGGCGAACAGGCCCATGCGCTGGCCCCGTCCAACCGTCAGCAGCGCATTGATGGCGCGCACGCCGGTGTCCAGTGGCTGGCTGATCGGTATTCGATCGATCGGATTGAGCGGACGTGAGGACAGCGGCACCTTGGCCTCAATATCCAGCGCGCCCAGGGAATCCAGTGGCCGGCCCTGGGCGTCGAGCACCCGGCCCAGCAAGCCCACACCTACCGGCAGATGCTTGGTACGGTCCTCGGCGCGGCGCCACGGATGATTGCGGCGGCCCGGTTGCGGGCGCGCCACGTGCGAATCCGCCGCAGTCACCGCAGCGCCCGGGGTCAGTCCGAACACATCGGTGGTCGGCATCAGGAACAACTTGTTGCCGGCGAAGCCGACCACTTCAGCTTCGACCGGATTCATGCCGTCCTGACTGACCAGGCAGGTGCTGCCGACCGGCAGGCGCAGTCCGACCGCTTCCATCACCAGGCCGGCGACGCGGGTCAAGCGGCCCTCGGCGCGAATGGTCGAGACGGCCGCCAGATGGCCGCTGCATTGCGCAAGGAATTCCGGCCATGGATCGGGGCCGGGAGCGCCCGGTGGCAGGCTCGTCATCAGGCCACCGCCATGCTGTCGGTCTTTGCCGTACCGGCGTCGGCCAAGCCGAGCGCCGCCGCGGCGCGCCGCCAGCGTGCGGCCAGGGTCGCGTCGACCGAGCCGTTGGCAGTCATCACGCGGCAGCCACCGGGTTCGATGCGCGTGTCCTCGGTCAGGCGCCACTGCTCGATCGCCAGGTCGTCGCCCAGGTGACGCCGCACAAAGTCGATGTCGCCGGGGTTGAGCAGAAGCTGCGGGTGAGCGCCGCCGTCGGCCAGGTCGAGCGCCTCGCGCACCGCGGGCAGCAGCGACTGCGGATTGTGTGTGAGTTCGGTGCGCAGGACGTGTTGCGCGATTTCTGTGGCAAGCGCCAGGAGTGCTTGCGCGGTTTCATCGCTGAGCGCCACCCGCGCACGATCGAGCGCACCTGCCAGGGTGCGCAGGTGCGTGGTCTCGGCGCTCAGCGCATCACGCGCATCGGCACGCCCGCTGGCGAAGCCGGCGTTGTAGCCCTCGCTGCGCGCACTTTCGGTCAAGCGCGCCAACTCAGCCCCGCTGATCATCGCCCGTGACGCAGGCTCGGGCGCTTCGTCCGCTTGCGTCGACAGGGTTGCGAACTGCCATCGCTGATAACTGCTGGCACCGCTTACGCCTTGTTTAGACGAAACTGTCGTCACCTGAGCCTCCGAGCACGATTTGTCCCTCGTCGGCCAAGCGCCGCACGATTTTGAGAATTTCCTTCTGTTCCGCTTCGACGTCGGACAAGCGTACCGGGCCGCGCGATTCGAGGTCTTCCTTGAGCATCTCGGCGGCACGCGAGGACATGTTGCGCAGGATCTTCTCGCGCAGGTCGGGTGGTGCGCCCTTGAGTGCCACCACCAGGGATTCGGACTGCACTTCCTTGAGCACGGCCTGAATGCCGCGGTCATCGACATCCATCAGGTTCTCGAAGACGAACATTTCGTCCATGATTCCCTGGGCGATGCCGTCGTCGACGCTGCGTACTGCTTCGAGAATCGACGCCTCGGAGGTGCCGCCGACGAAATTCAGAATCTCGGCGGCGATGCGCACCCCTCCCAGAGCGGAGGTGCCGATCTGCTGCGATCCGCTGAACACTTTCGTTATGGTCTCGTTGAGTTCATGCAGTGCGCTCGGGTGAATTCCGTCAAGAGTCGCGATGCGCATCACTACATCAGCGCGCACGCGCTCGGTGAGCACGTTCAGGACCGCGGCCGCGTGATCGCGTTCAAGGTGTACCAGGATCGAGGCAATGATCTGCGGGTGCTCGTTCTTCACCAGTTCGGCCACCGAGGCGGCATCCATCCATTTCAGGCTCTCGATGCCGGCGCTGTCGCCGTTGTGCAGAATGCGGTCGAGCACCAACTTGGCTTTCTCCTGGCCCAGGGCGCGGTTGAGCACCGAGCGTATATAGTCGTCCGAATCAAGGCCGATCGAGGTCTGCTCGCCGGCCTGCGTGCTGAACTTGGTCAGCACCGAATCGATTCTTTCGCGCGATACGTTCTTCAGGGCAGCCATTGCCGTGCCCAGCTTCTGCGCTTCCTTGGGCGAGAGCAGTCTGAAGACTTCCGATGCCTCCTCTTGGCCCAGAGACATCAGCAGGATCGCGCCTTCGTCGACGCCGGCGTCACTCATTGATTGACCCAGTTGCGCACCACGTTGGCTACCACCTTTGGATCCTGTTTGGCCAGGGCGCGTGCATTGTCAAGCGGGCTTGGCAGGGCTGCGGCACCCGGCGCCGCCGCTTCGATCTCGCGACGCTGCTCAGGCGAGGGCTCAGGCGGCCGATGGGCCAGGATCTGCCGCAACAGCGGGCGCAGCACACCCAGGAGGATGTACAGCACAACGGCTGCAATCAGCGCCTGCTTGCCCAGGTCCTTGATCAGGCTGAGATTGTCGGCCTGCTTCCAGATCGGCACTTCAGGCAGCACTTCGACCTCGCGCGGAGTGAACGCCGCGTTGAGAACGTTGATCGAGTCGCCGCGGTCCTTGGAGAAGCCCATGGCCTCCTTGACCAACGCGTCGACCTTGGTGACCTCTTCTGCCACCAGCGGAACCGCCGGCGCGCCGGGTTTGGCGCCGGCCGGCTTGCGATGATTGAGGATCACCGCAACCGACAGTCGCTTTACCGCGCCGGTGGCGCTCTTGACGCGACGCACGGTCTTGTCGATTTCGTAGTTGGTGACCGATTCGCGGCGGCCGCCGCTTCCATTCGCACCCGCAGCGCCAGGCACCGGGTTGGTGGGAGCGCCGGCGATTTGCGCATTCCCCGCCGGTGGCGGCTGGTTCGACAAGGCGCCGGGCACGCCGGCAGCCGCGCCGGCACCGCTGCCTGCCTCGCTGATTTGCTGGCTGCGCACCACCGCTTCGTCCTTGCCCTGGTTCGGCTTGAAGTTCTCCGAGGTCTGTTCGGTCTGGTTGAAATCGATGTCGGCGGTGACCTGGGCGCGCACGTTGTCGGCGCCATACAGCGGCGTCAGGATTTCCATGATGCGCTTGACGTGCGCCTGCTCGACCTGCTGCACGTACAAGAGCTGGGTCGCATCGAGCTGGCCGCCGGCGGCGTTCTCGGGGGCGGGCGAAAGCAGGTTGCCGTTCTGGTCGACGATGCTGACATTTTTCGCCGGCAGATCCGGCAGGCTCGACGACACCAGGTGCATGATGCCCGAGACCTGCGAGCGCTCGAGCGTCTTGCCGGCATACACCGAGAGCAGGACCGATGCAGTCGGCCGCTGCTGCTCGCGCATGAAGATCGAGGTCTTGGGAATGGCCAGGTGCACGCGCGCGGACTGCACCGCAGCCAGCGACTGGATCGATTTGGTCAACTCTCCTTCAAGCGCGCGCTGGTAGTTGACCTGTTCCTGGAACTGGGTGGCGCCGAACTTCTGGTTGTCGATCAGATCAAAGCCGACGTTGCCGCCCTTGGGTAATCCGGCGGAGGCCAGCTTGAGACGGGTTTCGTGCACCAGAGGCGCAGGTACCAGAATGGCGCCACCATCCGCCATCTTGTACGGTACGCTCTGCTGATTGAGCGCGGCGATGATCGCGCCGCCGTCCTTGTCCGGAATCTGGCTGAACAGGATTCGATAGTCGGGGGCCTGGCTCCAGATCCAGGCGGCGCTGAGAATCGCTATCGAGGCCGCAGTGCCGATCATGCTGGCGATCTTGTTGCCTGCGGGAAGCGCGCGCCAGCCGGCCAAAAGGTTGCTGCCCGGCAGGGTGCTGCCGGCGATTGCCAATGCGTTGTCTGCCATGAAATACGTGTCCCGGGTGATACGAGGCTTGAGCACGATTATGCGAATCCCGGTACTGCGCCAAGAGGCGAGAAGAGCGGCTTTTGTCCGGCAATTCACGCCGCGCGCGCAGCGCTTGCGGGGCTAAGCTTGCCGTACTCGTGATCCAGGGGGGCGCTTCGGCCGACACAGTGCCGCCGCTCCCGACACGCCGCGAAAGGGAGTGCCGCATGGATGCAATCAGTTCGATTTCCGCCGCCGGACGCGCGCTTGCCGCGCCTGCGATGCAGAGCGCTTTGACGAGCGCGCCCGCGGGCGCCAGCTTCGGTGATGCGCTAAGGGATGTGCTGGAGGGGGTGAATCGTGCCCAGGCCGATGCCAATGAGATGGGCAAGCGCTTTCAGTTGGGCGACACCAGCGTCAGTCTTGAAGAGACCATGATCGCGATGCAGAAATCAAGCATCTCGTTCCAGGCCGTGGTGCAGGCACGCAATCGGCTGATGTCGGCCTATCACGACATCATGAACATGAGCGTTTGA
>CAYYFR010000008.1:16144-67744 GCA_964470865.1 uncultured Burkholderiales bacterium
GGCACGCAATCGGCTGATGTCGGCCTATCACGACATCATGAACATGAGCGTTTGAGGTTTCGAGGGCAAGCGCTTCACCGCCTCCGTCAGGCTCAACCCCGTCAGGCTCAACCCCCTCAGGCTCAACCAAGGGCGCGGCGCGTTCGCTCAAGCTGGCTGATGTATCGCTGCAACAGGCTTTCCACTGTGCCTGCCAAATAGAGGAAGCGGCAGCCATAACGGATACGGTCACCGGCCGGACCCTGGTTGCGCAGTTCGATCGTCGTGGTGATGTCGCCATGTTCCGGCAATTCGATGCGGCAGTTCTCGAACACCGTGCCGGCGGCGAATATTTCGTAAGCGCGACCGGCCAGCATGGCGACCCCGCCAACGCTCAAATCGTCGATCACGAATCGCGCAAGCTCGCCGTCCGGCATGGGTACCTGGCACGCCAGTGGGGCCCCCTGCGGCGCGGCCACGCGGAAAAAATTGCGTCTCTGCAGGCGCAACACCGACTGCGGCAGCCGGGTGCGCAAAGCCGGGTGGGTCTCGAAGCGCGTCGACTCGGCGCGCTGCGTCGAGAACTGCGTCTTGATCTGGTCGACAAAGGTCACGAAGGTCAGGCGCCCTGCTGCTTCGATCGCGTGGTTGATCGATGCATCTTGCGCCGGATCGAACACCAACTCTTCGAAGTCCGGGTTCAAGCGCAGGAGGCTGGTAACGATGAAGCCGTCGGCGGGGCCGAAATACAAGGTCACCAACAGGCGTCGCTCGATCACTTCGCGCAGGATGGCGGTGATCTCGTGGCGCGACACCACCTGAAACTCCTGATTGGCGGCATCCTCCGGTTCGGGTTGCGCGGTGGTACGACTGCTCACGTTTTCTTTCCGGTTGTTTCGGTCTCCAGGCGATAAACCCAGGCCAGTAGTTCGGCGATCGCAGTGTATAACAGCGGCGGAATATCACGATCAAGATCGACTTGCATCAGCATGCCGACCAGTTCGCGTGACTCGTGCACATGGACGCCGGCCTCGCGTGCACGGCGGATGATTTCCTGTGCCACCAGGCCGTCGCCCTTGGCAACCACGCGCGGCGCACGCTTGCCTTCGTGGTAGGTCAGCGCGACGGCATGCGCAAGGTCGGGTGAATCCGCCGACATCTGGATCATGGCTGGATGCGCAGGCCGTAGAGGCGAATGCCGGCTGCGGCCAATGCTTCGCCGAGGAGGTTGGTATGGGCACCTAGCTGCGAGGCAAGCGCCGGCGCGGCGTGAAACACCAGTTGCAGGCGATCGCCGGCGAGGGCGATCCTGGCTTCAAGTTTTCCCAGGCGCGGCAATTCCAGAGCCAGGCGGGTGGCCCACAGCGCAGCGTCGCTGGCCCACAGCGCAGCGTCGCTGTCCCACAGCGCAGCGTCACTGGCCCCATCCTCAGTTTCCTGCCGCGGGCGGTCTTGGTCAATCTGCTGGCGCATCTCCAGTAGCACGGTCTGGCCAGGCCAGGCGTCGATCGCAACGCTCAGGCTGCGATGTTCGAGCATGACCAGTTGTTCGCGCACGATCGATTGCAGCTCGGCTGGGACCAGTGTTGCTGGCGCTGGCGTGGCCGCCGGGATGCGCGCGGCGCTGTCGTTGCCGGGCATGCTGACGGCAGCAGCAACGGCGCCGGAGGCCGATGCGCTCACGGCTTGCGGCTCGCGCCGCAACTGGTTCAGCGGATACTGGCCGCGGCACCAGCGCGCCACATGCGACTCATAAAACATGCCGCTATCGCGTACCAGCGCGCTCAGTGCGGCGGCGAAAGCAGGGGCGCTCTGAACGCTGGCGGCGACCGCGCCCAGGGTTAGCGGGCGCGCGTCGGTGCTTGCGACTTCGCTGAGTTGCTGGGCCAGCGAACCCAGCATGACTTGCGCTGCGCGCTCAGGCGCGGCCGCTGCCATCGGCGCGGCGCTTGCGGCGGCGGCATTTGCGGCTGCCACCGCGGCGGCTGTGGCGTTGCTGCCAGCGGCGCTGGCGGCGAAGCGCAACATGACCGCCTGGCCATTTTCAGGCAGGCGCGCGGCAACGCTGTAGCGCTCGCCGGCGATGTCGACGATGCCGCGGGTGTCATCCAGCCGGGCCAGCACGACGGCGGGCAACACGCGGCCGGCAAGGCGATGCAGCAATTCGTTGCCGTCTCGTCCCGCGCTTTCCGGGCTGATTGCGCTGACAGCAGCCACTGCGCCAGGCGCGGCGATGCCGGCATTGCCGGCCTGGATCACGCGTCGAGCCGCTGCCGTCGCAAGTTGCGCGTTGACGGGGGCGGTGATCAACATCTGGCTAGCGCAATTCCGAGCGGTAGGCGTTGCGGATGCGGCGTTCGCCGCTGGCGCCGGCCAGCAGTTGTCCCAGACGCTGCAACCACGGTGTGGTGAGCGCGCGAACCTCGGCATCGTGCGCCAGGATCTCACTGAGAATGTGGATGCGCTGTTTCGCATCAGCGTTTTCGGCTCCGCTGGCTTGCTGATGTACCTGCAAGTCGGCGACGCACCGTGCGCATTCCGCCTCGGCTCTCACAAGTGCGTCCCAGTCACCGCTGCGGGCGGCGCTGACCATCCTGCTGCTGGCCTCGGCGATCGAATGGTAGTAGTCGATGGTTTTCATGGATTGGGTCGGCAGTTCAACGCAAAATTGTGAAGCCTTCGAATTGCAGGTCTGGCGCTCTTCGCGCAGCTTGCATTTCAGGTCAGGACGGGCCGCCGGCATGCACGCGCGAAGTCGGTTCAGGCGCCGCCGCGGGCGACGATTTCGTCCCACGCCGACTTCAGTTCAAGCAGCAGGCCGCGTATTTCATCGAGGATTGCAGCATCGTTGCGGGCGCTGCCTTGCAGCAGGCGGCGCGTCATGTAGTCATACAGGTCGGCCAGGTTGGCGGCAATTTCGCCAGCGCGCAAATTCAGCGGCGCGCGCAGGCCTTCGTCGATGATGCGGATGGCGCGTGTGATGCTACGGTTCTTGGCTTCAATTTCGCCGGCGCGCATTTCGGTGGCGGCGCGGCCGATCGTCTCGATCGCACCTTCATAGACCATGATTACCAGATCGATGGGGCGCGCGCCGGAGACGCCACTTTCGACCGCTACCTGGTGGTAGCTGGCGGCGGCATTACGATAGGCTGCGAACATGGAGTTCTCTCTTGACATGGCGTTTGGATGCCTCAGTTAACGTCCGCGCGCCGGGGAAGTTAACCGGCAAGTGCCACGCAAGACGGCAGATTCGCGCATCATCAAGACCGGTTGTTGTTGTACTGAGCCAGTTGCTGGGTCAGAAAGTTGCTGGTGGTATTCATGCTGCCCAGCATGGTGTCGAGCGCGCTGAATTGACGCCGGTAATTCGCCTCGAGCGTGGTCATGCGGGCATTGAAAGCGACCTGCTGCGCGTTGTTGCGCTTGATGCTGGCGTTGAGTCCTTCCGTACGCGTATTGATTGGCCCGCCGCTGTCGATTAAGGCGCCAACGGCTGCGCTCAGCAACGAGGCATAGCCGCGGCTGACGCTTACGCTGCCGAGCGCGCCGCTTGCCTGCGCCGCCACTTTCAGTCGCAGGCCATCGGTGGAGGTCAGGTTCTGGCCACCGCCGATGGCGGCCAGGCCATTGATGGTGCCGGCGACGTCGGTACCCGGGGTGGTCGCTGGCGCCGCTCCGAACAGGTTGGCGGCCGCCGAGCCGCCCGCGGCTGTCACGACCGATGCTGCGCCATAGGCTGCGGAAGTCAGGCTGAGTACGCCACCGCTCTGGCTTGCCGTGGTGCTGATGCCCAGCGCTTTCAATCCGCTGTCGCCATTGATCTTCGACTGGATTTCCGCCGCCAGCGCGTCCGCGCTGGCATATGTACCGGCGCTAAGCGTGATGCTCACAGCCTGGCCGTCGATGGTCAGGCTCAGGGCATCGTTGACCCCGGCGCTGATACCGAGCCCGGCGGCGCCGTCTCCGGTGAGTCGGCCGCGGCTCGCAGCCTGGGTCAGATTCACGGCGTAGGATCCGGCGGCCACGACTGCCGAGGCGTTGATGAACTGCACCCGTGTATCGCTCGACTTGCCGGTGGTGGTGAAAAGCGCGGCGAGATCCGCGCTGTTGCTGTCGACCGCTTTCTGGAACCTGGCGCTGTCGAAAGCCAGCGCGCCGTCACTTTGCAGGGTCAGACCGACCTGTGACAGGCGCGTCAGGCCGCCGCTGACGCCGCCTGCCACCGATGCCAGGATTCCACGCACCGACGCCTGCATGGCGCGCGCCGTGGCGTCACCCTGCAAGGCGCCGGCGCTACGGTTACCGGCGTCGTAGAAGGTCAGTTGCCGTGCCGTGGTGTTGAAGCCGTTATAGGCCTTCACAAAGCCGTCAAGCGCGCTTTTCATCGCCTCCGCGTCCGCGGCCACCGTGACTGATACGGTGCTGCCGGTGTTGACCTTGGCGAGATTGAGCGTCAGGCCCTCGATTGCGTCACTCACGGTGTTGCTGGACTTGACCACGCGCACACCGTCGATATAGAGCAGGGCATCCTGGGCGGCCTGGTTCTGCGTCAGGTTCTTGCCGCTACCGATAGCGACAGCCGGGTCGTATGCCAGTTGCGACAGGCCGCTGGCATTGGTATTGGTAGCGTCGCCATCGACGGCTGTGATCTTCAGACTGTTGGCGACGCCGCCCTCGATCGCAGTGAGCGCCAGGCGAAAGCCGCTGCCGTCGTTGATGATGCTGGCGCGCACCTCGCCGGCAGCGTTGTTGATGGCATCGCGTACGCCTGCCAGGGTGTTGTTGCTGGCATCGATGGTGATGTCCTGCGCGCCCTTGTTGGGGTTTGCGGTGAAGGTATTGGGCCCGCTTGCGTAAGTGCCCATTTGAATCCGCAGTGAGCCTGTGCCGACCACGCTGTCGGCAGCGGCGAACGCGGCGGAACTCAGCTTCTGCGATTGCGCCAGTGCCTGCACCTCGATGCTGTAGGTACCTGCGGTGGCTCCCGCCGAGGCGCTCGCGCCCAACACGGTAGCGTCGGAGACGCGCGCGCTGGCGGCCCGGAACGTGGCTGGAAGGTCGAGCTTTTTCGCGGCATCTCCAAGCGTGGAGAGCGCGCTCTGCATCTTGCCATAGGCCGAAATCTTCGACTGAAACCCGGTCTGCGCACGCAAAATCGCCGCCAGCGGGGCGCGCTCGGCCTGCATCAACTGCGAGACCAGCGTGTTGACGTCGATATTGGTGCCGGAGACAGCCGATACCATGATTGCTTGTATTCCTAGACCTTCAGGTGAATCATCAGACCCTTGAGCGAATCCAGCGCCTTGCTCATCGACAGCATCTCCTCGGAGGGCATTTGACGCAGTACTTGCTGCGTCTCGCTGTCGATTACGCGCACCACGATCTTGCCGCTGCTGTTGTCCTTCTCGAACTTCAGATTGGTGGTGACCGCCCGCACCGACCGGTTGGCAGCTTCGATGGCGGCGTCGATTTGCCGCACGCTAGGCTGCACGGCCGGTGCAGCATCGATCGGCAGTGCACTCGCCGGGGCAGAAGCCGGGGCCTGGCGTTCAGGTCTTGGGCCTGCGGCCGATGCGACGGGCGCGCGCTCAGTGGAAAGTTCTATTTTCATGATTTCCTTCCTGACTCAAACTGACAGACGAATGAACTTGTGCATCCAGAAGTGCATTCGACTGCCCGCTTTGAGGGCGGGACAGTGCGCGCTGCCCGGGAGGGGGACGGGCGGCACGCGCTGCGCGGGTGTTACCGCAGCAGGGTCAGAACCTGGTTAGGCAGTTGATTGGCCTGGGCCAACATCGCCGTGCCAGCTTGTTGCAGCACCTGGGCGCGTGACAGCGCCGCGGTTTCCGTTGCGTAGTCGGCATCCATGATGCGGCTGCGCGACGCGGCACTGTTCTCGGCCGCTACCTGCAACACACCGATCGCCGATTCAAAGCGGTTTTGTGCGGCACCGTAGGTGGCGCGCTCGGTGGTGATCAGGTCGATCGCGGTATCGAGCGCGGTGATCGACGCGGTCGCCAGCGACGCACTGGTGATGCTGCCGGTGCTCACTGCGGTCATCGACGCATTGTTGTCCAGGCGCGTGGTGGTGATCGCGATGGTGTCGTTGCTGGTGGTGCCGGCGCCGACCTGGAAGGTCAGGGTGCCCGCATTGGCGCCCAGCATGTTGGTGCCGTTGAAGGTGGTGCCAGCCAGGGTACGGGTGATTTCCGAGCCGAGCTGGTCGTATTCGGCGTCGAGGTTGGTGCGGTCGGTGTTGCTGTTGGTGGCGTTGGCCGACTGCACCGCCAATTCACGCATGCGCTGCAGCATGTCGGACACCTTCGACAGTGCGCCCTCAGCGGTTTGCGCCAGTGAAACTGCATCGTTGGCGTTGCGGATTGCCACGTTCATGCCTTTGACCTGGGCGTTGAAACGTTCGGCGATCGCCAGGCCTGCCGAGTCGTCCTTGGCGCTGTTGACACGAAGGCCGGAAGACAAGCGCTGGACAGCCTGGCTCTGCGCCATTTGCGAGCTGGAAAGATTGCGCGACGTGTTGAGCGCGGTAAGGTTGGTATTGATGCCTGCCATGATGATTCTCCTGTATCGGAAGTGGGGTTGCCCAAAGTTTCGTGCTAAGCAGACCTAAATGGGTCGGAACTGCAGTTCATCTGGACCATCAAGGCTCTGTGACCCCTTAGGTCTGCAACTTCGGTTGTGAACCGGTGAAGATTCGGCCGCCGTTGAATCGCATATCGACCCGTTCGCAGTAAAACTTTAGAGTTTCCGAAATTCCAGCTGCTTTGCGCCCGGCTTGATATCTGCACTTGGGGTGGCTGCCGAAGTGCTGTCCGGCAAACGCACCAAGCCCTATAACGGCAGCCCGGCTACGAGGTTTAATCGAGTTCAGCATGCCTTTGACCGGCGCTGCGGCGGGCACCTCGCACTGCCACTACATGCTCTAACGCTGCAGCAGCGACAAGACACTGTTGGGCAACTGGTTGGCCTGCGCCAGCATCGCCGTGCCGGCTTGCTGCAGAATCTGCGCCCGCGACAGTGCGGCGGTTTCTGCAGCGTAGTCGGCATCCATGATGCGGCTGCGCGCAGCGGCATTGTTCTCGGCGGATACCTGCAGGACGTTGATCGCGGATTCGAAACGGTTCTGCGCCGCACCGTAGGTGGCACGCTCGGTGGTGATCAGGTCGATCGCGGTATCGAGCGCGCCGATCGACGCCGTCGCCAGCGCCGCAGTGGTAATGCTGCCGGTACTGACTGCGGTGATCGAGGCGTTGTTGTCCAGGCGTGTAGTGGTGATCGCGATGGTGTCATTGCTGGTAGTGCCGGCGCCGACCTGGAAGGTGAGGGTGCCGGCGTTGACGCCCAGCATGGTGTTGCCGTTGAAAGTGGTTCCAGCCAGGGTGCGTGTGACTTCCGCGCCGAGCTGGTCGTATTCGGCATCGAGGTTGGTGCGGTCGGAGGCGCTGTTGGTGGCGTTGGCCGACTGCACGGCGAGTTCGCGCATGCGCTGCAGCATGTCGGAGACCTTGGACAGTGCGCCCTCGGCGGTTTGCGCCAGCGAAACCGCGTCGTTGGCGTTGCGGATCGCCACGTTCATGCCCTTGACCTGGGCGCCCATGCGTTCGGCGATCGCAAGGCCGGCGGCGTCGTCCTTGGCACTGTTGACGCGCAGGCCTGACGACAGACGTTGTACTGCGGTATGCAGCGCGGACTGCGAACCGGAAAGATTGCGTTGCGTGTTGAGCGACGCTAGGTTGGTGTTGATCATCGAAGCCATGCTGTTCTCCTGAGTCGAAAATTGTGTTCGCCCAAACCCTTTGTACGGGCAGACCTAAATGGTCGTACTGCGATTCATCCGGACCTTCAAGGGCGGGAGACCCTTTGGGTCTGCTGCTTCGGTAGGTGCCGAACCCTGGCGCCGCGTGCATGACGATGCAATGCGCCCTGTAAGTACTGCATATCACCAAGCTTATGCCTAGCGCGCGCAAACAAAGGCCTAAACAAATGCGTGGCGGCGCCGTTATTCGCGCGATGGGGGGCTGACTGCTGCGCGGCAGCCTGCGCCAGCCAACAGGGGGCACAACCGTATGCACAAGCCCTATGCGGACTACCCTCAAGCGCGCAGGGCGCGTGCGGATAGCGCTCTTGAAGGGCGTGATGCGGCGGAAAAAGTTATTTACAAATAACGGCATAGAGGATCTTCGTGAAGTCGTACGTAAATTGATTTAACGCCTTGTAGGGCATACACCGACAAGCCGGCCGATGCCCTGTCTCAGGGCACGGGCAGTCTCGCGCCGTACCGCTTCGCAGGTCTTCCAACCCATATAGAAGGGTTGCGCGAACCGCACCGGGCCATACCGTCGATTCCCACGCAGAGGCATTGCCGGCATCGCACCTGTGCCTCCTGCTACTTCCGAGGCAACGCGGGCGGCACTTTCGCACGCAGTTATGCGGCCTTCATCCAATTCATAAAAATCGCCCCGCGGCTGAACATGACGTCACTGCATCACGACCCAAGTGACGCGTCTTTCAACCGAACCGGAGGGCAGCAAAATGAAAGTCGAAAACCTGTTGAACGAGATCCGTGAAGCGAATCTCTCCTACCTGATCCTGGCGCAGAACATGCTCCGCGCTGACCGCGCCGAAGCACTTGTAAGACTGGGCTTGTCTGAAGAAGTGGCGCGCATCATCGATCAGCTCACCGCCGGTCAGTTGCTCAAGATCGCGGCCTCCAATATGTTGATGTGCCGTTTTCGCTTCGATGACAGCCTGGTCTGGAATCTTCTGCTGTCGCACACGCGCGGCGCCGAGAACGCGCAGGCTGCGGGCATGCATGCGGCGATCCTGATGACCGGCAACGCGATCGAAGCGGTGGTCTGATCATGAAAAAGGCGAAAACCGTACTTGGCGAGGCGCGCCAGATCGCGCTGGCCTCCGACCTGATTCACCTGGGCGCGCGCCTGCAGGTGCTCGAGTCCGAAACCAGCCTGTCGCGCGAGCGCCTGCTCAAGCTGTACAAGGAGATCGTTGGCAAGTCGCCACCGAAGGGAATGCTGCCGTTTTCAACCGATTGGTTCATGACCTGGCAGCCGAACATTCACTCCTCGCTCTACATCAATCTGTTCCAGTCGCTCAATCGCAGTTCCGAGCTGGATGAAATAGAGGTGGTGATCCATGCCTATCGCATGTATCGCGAGTATGTCGCACGCTTGAAAATGCCTGAGGTTCTGTCGGTTACGCGGGCCTGGCGCCTGACCCGCTTCTTTGACGCAGGCATGCTGACATCGACCGCTTGTACAGAGTGCGGCGGCAACTTCGTGGTTCACACCTATGAACTGACCGGCGGCTATGTTTGCGGCCTGTGCGACATGCCCTCGCGTGCCGGCAAGACCCGCGCCAATCGCATGGCTGCCTATGCGGATGCGGAAAACGAATCGACCGAGGTTGCGCTTGCCGGCTAGCAGCCTGTCAGTTTTAACATGGTGCCGGTCGCAAGGCGCCGATGCCATGCGCGGCACGATCCGAATTGAACCGGGTCGCGCCGTGATCATCTGTTGCGCCACGCCGCAGGCGCGCAACCGGGAACTTCCAGTAACGGGGAAATGGTGTCGAATGCGCCCCTTGTTCCAAAGATGGCGATCGCACCGCGATTGCTAACTTACGCCTCCATGAAGACCGGTTCATAGCCGCCGGCGCTGCAGCCGTTGGGCTGATTGCGTCATGCCCAAGCGAACACGGTTTCCCGACGCCTTCACTTTCACGGGCCAAAGCATGTTTGTCATCATCGGTTATGTCGTGTCGCTTGGCTGCATCTTCGGGGTGTACATCGTCCACGGCGGCAACATGCAGGTGATTCTCAAGGCACTGCCGTTCGAGACCGTCACCATCGTCGGCGCTGCCTTGGGTGCATTCGTCGCCACCAACCAGTTAAAGGTGATCAAGGCTTCCATCAAGGGGTTGGCCAACTGCTTCAAGGGCAGCAAGTACACCAAGGCGCGTTTTCTCGAACTGCTGGCGCTGATGTTCGAGATCCTGCAAAAAGTACGCAAGGAAGGCCTGATGTCGATCGAGAAGGACGTCGAGGACCCGCACAATTCGCCGCTGTTCCAGAAATACCCGACGGTCGGCTCCGACCATCACGTCACCGAGTTTGTCACCGACTATCTGCGCATGATGGTCTCGGGCAATCTGAACGCGCATGAGATCGAGTCCCTGATGGACAGCGAAATCGAAACGCACCATCAAGAGGCGCACGCGCCTGCCGCAGCCATCACGCGCCTGGCGGGGGGCTTGCCGGCTTTCGGCATCGTCGCCGCCGTGTTGGGCGTGGTCAACACCATGGGTTCGGTCGGCCAGCCGCCGGCGATTCTGGGCGGCATGATCGGATCGGCGCTGGTCGGCACGTTTCTCGGGATTTTGCTGGCCTACGGCATCGTCGAGCCACTGGCGGGCTTGATGGAGCAGAAGATCGAGGAAGCCGGCAAGGAACTGCAGTGCATCAAGACAACCTTGCTGGCGAGCATGCAGGGATATGCACCGCAAGTGGCGATCGAATTCGGACGCAAGGTGCTGTTCTCGACAGAACGCCCGAACTTCACCGAGCTTGAA
This sequence comes from uncultured Burkholderiales bacterium, assembly GCA_964470865.1. GTDB lineage: Bacteria > Pseudomonadota > Gammaproteobacteria > Burkholderiales > JAEUOS01 > JAEUOS01. The sequence goes on from CAYYFR010000008.1 coordinate 26,729, forward strand.
TCGCACGTCAAGGGCAGGAAGTAACTGGCTGGCCGCTGCGCTCCCGGCGGCCGGGGAATGAGCGAATATGGCAGGCGACGCGAAAAAACTGCAGCCGATCATCGTCAAGAGGATCAAGAAGGCCGGCCATTCCGCGCACGGCGGCGCCTGGAAGATCGCCTATGCCGATTTCGTGACGGCCATGATGGCGTTTTTCCTGTTGATGTGGCTGCTGGGCTCGACGGCCCAGGGCGACCTCAAGGGCATCGCCGACTATTTCAACTCGCCACTCAAGGTGGCGATGGCCGGTGGTTCCGGCAGCGGCGACAGCGCGAGCATTCTCAAGGGGGGCGGGCAGGATCTGACCCGGCAGACCGGCCAGGTCAAGCATGGCGATCTGCCGCCGGAGAAAAAGTCCTACAACCTGCAGGCTGCCAAGGCGGAGGCGAAGCGGCTGGAGCGTGCCCGCCTGGAAGAAATCAAGCTCAAGGTCGATGCCATGCTGTCGGCCAACGGCGTGCTGGCGCAGTTCAGGGACCAGGTGCGGCTCGACATTACCGCCGAAGGATTGCGCATCCAGATTGTCGACGAACAGAACCGGCCGATGTTCGATTCAGGGCGGGCTGTGCTCAAGGATCACACGCGCATCATCATGCGCGAGATCGGCCGCGCGCTCGGTGAGGTCGACAACAAGATCGGCATCTCCGGCCACACCGACGCTGCGCCCTTTCCGGGCGGGGAGCGCGGCTATGGAAACTGGGACCTGTCGGCCGATCGCGCCAATGCCGCGCGGCGCGAACTGATGGGCGCCGGACTTGACGAAAAAAAGGTGCTGCGGGTGGTCGGCCTGGCTTCGTCGGTGCCGTTCAAACCCGAAGATCCACTGCACGCGACCAACCGGCGCATCAGCATCATGGTGCTCAATCGTGAAGCCGAAGAGGCCATCACCAAGGAAGGACCGGCAGTCGCGGTGGACAGCCCGGCCGCGGCCGGATCTGCGCTGTCGCCGGCGGCTCTGGCGACGCCGCCTGCGCCGGCACCCGCGCAGGAACCACCGCCGCCGCCTGTGCCGGGGTCAACTTCGCTGTTGCGCGCTCCGCTACGCTGAACTGCCGCCGCGATTCCGGCTGGCCTGCCCGGCTGCGGCGCGATCAGCGACGGCAGGTCTGAATCGGCTTGCGGCAGTGCGATCTCTTCGACGTCAAAAGCCAGATTGATCGCGACGCTGATACTGGCATCCCGCAAGACGCGGGGCAGGCTTCTGCGTCCACCACGGCGTGTCAACGGCTGCGCCGGCCAAACCGGCTGCTGCGCAGCGCTCCGTTGATCTGCCCTTGCTTCGGCCGACGGCTGAGGACTGCCACCGCTACCTGGTGGTCAGTCGCGCTGCCGCCACCGCTACCTGGTGGTCAGTCGCGCTGCCGCCACCGCTGCTTGCCTGGCTACATGGGCGAAAGCGCCAATCCAGATCCGGCCTCGCGCGCCTCAGAGGTCGAACAAACCCGCTTTCTGACGCTTGATTGGCGTACCGCCGGACCTTGCCTGCTTGAATAATTGAGCCGTTATCCGACAACTTCGAGGCGCCGCCCATGGCGGAACAGCAAGACACCGAACGCGAGCTACCGGCGTCGCAAAAGCGGCTCGATGAAGCACGCGAGCGCGGCCAGACGCCGCGCTCGCGCGAACTCACCACCGCCGCCTTGTTGTTGGCCGGTGCAGCCACGCTGGCCGCCGTCGGCCCGCATATCGCACAACAGTCGCTCGGCTATTTGCGCGGTGCCTTGACGCTGACGCGGGCAAGCGCATTCGATCCAGCCATTGCGCTTGAGAGCGCAGGCCAGCTGGCATGGCAGGGCTTCCTGCCCGCACTGCCGGTGCTAGCGGTGTTGTTCCTTGCCGCCCTGCTTGCGCCCCTGGCGATCGGCGGATGGCTATTGAGCACCGAGCCACTGATGCCGGATTTCAGCCGTCTCAACCCTGCATCCGGTCTGGCCAGGCTGGTATCGGTACAAAGCCTGGCCGAGTTGGGCAAGGCGATCGCCAAGGTGCTCCTGATCGGCGGGGTGGTCGGCTGGCTCATCTGGCGCGACCAGCAGGCTTTCATCATGCCGCTGTCACAGTCGCCACAGGCGGCGGCCGCATTTGCGGGCCACCTGATCACGCGTGACTTCGTGTGGATGGCGGCGGTACTGATCGCCATTGCAGCGGCCGACGTACCGCTGCAGCTTTGGCAGCACGCCAAAGGGTTGCGCATGTCGGCCGATGAACTCAAGCGCGAATCGAAAGAAGCCGAAGGCGACCCGCAGATCAAGGGCAAGCTGCGGGCGCGCCAGCGCGAGGCCGCGCGACGGCGCATGATGTCGGCAGTGCCCGGCGCCGATGTGGTGGTCACCAATCCGACCCACTACGCGGTAGCCTTGTCCTACCAGGGCGCCAGCATGCGCGCACCGCGGGTGGTCGCCAAGGGCACTGACGAGGTTGCCGCGCGCATTCGTGCGTTGGCCGAAGAACACGGCGTTCCAATGCTCGAGGCGCCGCCATTGGCGCGCGCACTCTATAAACACGCGGAACTCGAAGCCGAGATTCCGGCGGCTCTGTACAACGCGGTGGCGCAGGTGTTGGCCTGGGTATTCCAGTTGAAGGCCATGCGCCACGGGCCGCCGCCGCTGGCACCCAGCGCGATCGCGGTGCCGCCCGAACTCGATCCGGCCAATCAGGCAGTTGCCGCGTGAGTTCCTTCGTCCTTCCCGCCGGCGGCTGGCGCGCCATTCCCCTGCGCGGCCTGGCCGCGCCCATGTTCATCGTCATGGTTCTGGCCACGATGATCCTGCCGCTGCCGCCGTTTCTGCTGGATCTTTTGTTCACTTTCAATATCGCGCTCGGGTTGATCGTGCTGTTGGCCTCGGTATATGCCAACCGCCCGATGGATTTCGCCGCCTTCCCGACGGTTCTGCTGTTGACCACGTTGTTGCGCCTGTCGCTGAACGTCGCCTCCACACGGGTGGTGCTGCTCAACGGCCACACCGGGCCGGACGCCGCCGGCAAGGTGATCGAGGCCTTCGGCCACTTCCTGGTGGGCGGCAATTTCGCCGTCGGCATCGTGGTGTTCCTGATTCTGGTGGTGATCAACTTCGTGGTGATCACCAAGGGCGCCGGGCGCATCGCCGAAGTCGCCGCGCGTTTCACCCTGGATGCGATGCCGGGCAAGCAGATGGCGATCGATGCCGACATGAATGCGGGCCTCATCACCGAAGTCGAAGCCCGCACGCGACGCAGCGAGATCGCACGCGAGGCCGATTTCTACGGCGCCATGGACGGCGCCTCGAAATTCGTGCGTGGCGACGCTATCGCCGGCATGCTCATTCTGGTGATCAACATTGTCGGCGGCCTCGCGATAGGCCTGCTGCAGCACGACCTGAGCCTGGCCACGGCCACCAACAACTATGTGTTGCTGGCCATTGGCGACGGCCTGGTGGCGCAGATTCCGGCGCTGGTGATCTCGGTGGCCGCAGGTCTGGTGGTGAGCCGCGTCGGCGCCGAGGAAAACGTCAAGGAAGACATCGGCACCCAGGTGGTGCGGCAACTGGTGCGCAACCCGCAGACCATGATGGTGACGGGCGGTGTGTTGCTGGCCCTGGGCCTGATTCCCGGCATGCCGCACTTCGTGTTCATTCTGTTCGGCGGTGGTGCCGCTTGGGCAGGCTGGTGGCAAACCCGGGCCGCAGCACGCGCCGCGCGTGGCGCTGCGGTCGCGGCCCCGGCGGCCGCAGCGGACTCAGGCGAGGCCACCTGGGAGGATCTGGCGCCGGTCGATGTGCTTGGCCTGGAGGTCGGCTATCGCCTGATTCCGCTGGTCGATCGCAACCAGGACGGCGATTTGCTCAAACGCATCAAGGCGATCCGCAAGAAATTCGCCCAGGAAGTCGGCTTCCTGCCGCCGCAGGTGCACATTCGCGACAACCTTGAATTGAAGCCCAACGGCTATCGCATCAGTCTGAAGGGCGTGGTGATCGGCGAGGGCGAAGTATTTGCCGGCATGTACATGGCCATCAATCCGGGCAACGCGGTGGGGCAGTTGCCGGGTACGGCAGCACGCGATCCGGCTTTCGGCCTGCCTGCCACATGGATCGAAGGCGCATTCCGCGATCAGGCGCTGTCCAGCGGCTTCACCGTGGTCGACGCCGGTACGGTGGTGGCGACCCACTTGAACCATCTGATGCAGTCGCACGCCGGCCCCTTGCTCGGGCGCAGCGAAACCCAGGCCTTGATCGAGCATTTCGGCAAGCAGGTGCCCAAGCTGATCGATGACCTGGTACCCAAGCTGATTTCCCTGTCTACCTTCACCCGCGTCCTGCAGGCCCTGCTGGAAGAAGGCGTGCACATCCGCGATCTGCGCAGCATCGTCGAAACCCTGACCGAGCATGCGGCAAAAAGTACCGACGCCGCCGAACTGACCGCACAGGTGCGCATCGCGCTGGGGCGCGCCATTATTCAAATGCTGTTTGGCCCGGCTACCGACATCGAGATGCTGGTGCTGGAGCCTGATCTCGAACGCGTTCTGATCCAGGCCAGTGCGGGTGGCACGACAGCCGCCGAACCGCTGGGCCTGGAACCGGGTCTGGCCGAGAACCTGTTGCGCGACCTGACCGCCAGTGCGCAGCGTCTCGAAAACCTGGGCCAGCCACCGACCCTTCTGGTACCCGATCGGCTGCGGCCGAGCCTGGCGCGCATGGCGCGCCGGGCCATGCCGCGCCTGAAGGTGATCGCACACGCGGAGATTCCCGAGGCTTGCACGATTCGCGTCGCCGGCGTTGTTGGCGCGCGCGCTGTGCTGCCGGCCTGATCTCCACAACGACTCCGATTCGCAACGATTTGCCATGCACACGAGGCTTTTGCCATGCTGATGAAAAAGTTCCTGGGCGCCACCGCGCGCGAGGCCATGCAAAAAATGAAGGCCGAGATGGGCCCGGATGCCCTGGTGATCTCGAACCGCAAGACCACGGCCGGGGTGGAGATCATGGCGATGGTCGAGTCGGCGCCCGAGATGGTGGATAAGGCCGCTCTTCCGCTTGCACAGATGTCGACGGCGAGCGCCGCGGCGACATCGGTGCGGCGGGCAGGGGCGGGAGCGCATGCTGCGGCGCCGTCCTCGCGCGGGCCTGCAGCGCCGGCGCGTCCCGGACTATTCACCAGCATGAAGGACTTCGCCGAACGCATCGAGGCGCCGCCGTCGCGCACAGTGCAGCAAGACAACCTGCTCAATCAGGGCCTGCCGGTGCAAGGCGCGGAAAGGCAGGCCGCCAATGCCTACGGGGCGCACGATCAACCCCGCAACTGGCCCGCCGGGCGCGCATCGGCGCAACCAGGCGCGCGTGAAGGGTACGACTCTGCGGCACGGCAACAAGCTGCAGCTATGACAGAGCGGGCGCCGGCGGCAGCGCCAGCGGCGCCAACAGCGCTTCTGCCGACGCGCATTGAGCAACGCATGTTCGAGGAACTGTCCGCCATGAAGGCCATGCTGCAAAGCCAGATCGCCGGCCTTGCCTGGCGTGACATGGCCGAACGCAGGCCACTGGCGCTGAAGATCTGGCGCGAACTGATCGATGCCGGGTTTTCGGCCAGCCTGGCGCGCGCAGTGGCCGACAAGTTGCCCGACGATCACAGCCAGGCCCAGGCCCGCAAGTGGCTGACCGAGGTGCTCGCACGCAACATCCGCTGTGCCGATCCGGCGCGTGACATGGTCGAGAGCGGAGGCGTGTTCGCGCTGGTGGGGCCGACCGGGGTCGGCAAGACCACCACCACCGCCAAGCTGGCGGCGCGCTGCGTGGTCAAGTTCGGCGCGCAATCGCTCGGCCTGATCACCACCGACGGCTATCGCATCGGTGCGTTCGATCAGCTGGCGATCTACGGCAAGATTCTCGGCGTTCCGGTGCACTCGGCACAGTCTTATGGCGAGCTCGAGGCAACCATTGCCACCATGGCGGGCAAGCGCCTGGTGCTGATCGACACCACCGGCATGGGGCAACGCGACAACCGCGTGGCCGAGCAGATCAATTTGCTCGACAACCCGCGCATCAAGCGGGTGCTGTTGCTCAACGCCGCAGCCCAGGCCGAGACCCTCGACGACGTGGCGCGCGCCTACCAGGGCCGGGCCGCCGGGGCGCGGCCGCTGGCCGGCGCGATCCTGACCAAGATCGACGAAGCCGCCAAGCTGGCGCCGGCCCTTGACGTGGTGGCGCGCCACGCGCTGGAACTGCTGCACGTGACCAACGGCCAGCGCGTCCCCGAGGACCTGCATGCACCGACCAGTCCGGCGTTGGTGCATCGCGCGCTCAAGGCGGCGGTCGACCCGGTATATGCGCTGAACGAAAACGAAGTCGCCGCGCGCGCCATGCAATCGATGCAGGGGCTGGCCCCGGCGCAGTCCGCTACGTGGGGGACTTTCAATGCCTAGGCCGCGCGTGACGGCTTTGCCCGGCAGCAATGATATTCCTGCCTTGACTGCGCAGGCCGGTGTTGATCAGGCCGCCGGCCTGCGCAGCCTGCTCAAGCGGCGCAGCGTGCGCCTGCTGGCGGTGCTGGGCGACTGCGAAACGCGGGCCCACGGTGCCTGTACCGGGCAACTCGCAGTCAGCCTGGCGCGGGCGGGGCATAGCGTGCTTCTGCTCGACGCCGCTGGCAGCGCAATGGACGCGCTGGCATTGCGTGCGGATGGCGATCTTGCCGATCTGATTGACGACGGCGGTGATTTTGCCCGGGTCACGGTGCGCGGTGCAGCCGGGTTGCGGGCGATTGCAGCGCGTCGTGGCTTGCCCGAACTGATCGCAGCCGAGGCAGCGGGCGCCGATTTCTTTGCCGCCTTGATGCGCGTAGTCGAGCCGCCCGACCTGCTGATCCTCTGCCTGCCGCCACTGGTGACGCCGGACGGGCGGCTATGGCTGCCTCTGGATGGTGCTGCCGGGGAGTCGCTGCTGGTCACAACACCCGGGGAACGCGCACTGACGGCGGCCTATGCGTCAATCAAGCAGGCCTGCCTGCCTGCCACCAGGACAGCGCCGGCTTTTCGAATTCTGGTCAATGGTGCCGACGGCGAGCGCGACGCGCGCGCCATCTGTCGCCAGCTGTCCGACACCGCACGGCGCTTCCTTGGTGGGGCCGTCGGTTACGCCGGCAACGTGCCGCGCCACGCGCGCGGGCAGCTCTTCGGCAGCGGCGCTGCGCCGCCGCATGCCGAGGCCGCGCGCGCGTTTGCGCGCATCGCCGCCGACGTGCCGGGCTGGCGCCTGGCCGAATGCATGCACGACTCCTACCCCTCCACTGCAACGCAAACGCACTAGCAAGGACCAATAAACATGTACACCGCAACAGGCGTTGTCGAACGCAAATTCAATGTCGCGCAGTTCGTGCCGCTGGTCAAGCGCATGGCCCACCACCTGCTGGCGCGCCTGCCGGCCTCGGTTCAGGTCGACGACCTGGTGCAGGCCGGCATGCTCGGCCTGATGGACGCCGCCGGCCGCTTTGAAGAAGGACAGGGAGCGCAATTCGAGACCTATGCATCGCAGCGCATCAAGGGCGCAATGCTCGATGAACTGCGTGCCAACGACTGGATGCCGCGCGGCGTGCGCCGCGCGCAACGCGAGATCGAGAAGGCCATCGGCAAGCTCGAACACCGCCTGGGGCACTCGCCGACCGAGCCGGAAGTGGCAAGGGAGATGGGGCTTTCGCTCGGTGAGTACCAGACCTTGCTGGCCGACGCGCGCGGCGCCCAACTGATTCACTTCGACAACCAGGATGACGGAGAAGACAGCGACCCGTTCCTCGACCGGCATCTGGCCGACACCTCCGGCGATCCGCTCGAGCAGGTGCACGACGCGCGCTTCAGGCAGGCCCTGATCGGCGCCATCGAGGGGTTGCCCGAGCGCGAGAAAATGCTGATGGGCATGTACTACGAACAGGAACTCAATTTCCGCGAGATCGCCGCTGTCATGGGCGTGACCGAATCGCGTATATGCCAGTTGCACAGTCAGGCGGTGGCGCGGATTCGCTCGCGCATGAAGGACTGGACTTAGGAGCGCGGCCGGAACGGTGGCTGGGAAGGGCGGACCCCCATTGGCCTTGGCCTTGGCCTTGGCGTTGGCCTTGGCCCTGGGCGCGGGCGCAGGGGCGGTGCAGCGCCGGTTATCATGGGTGTTCGCAGCCTTTCCCAGCCCTGAACCTGGTATTTCGCATGCCTGACCTTCGCGCCGACGAAAATCGGAGTGCACCTGCTCCGCAGCGACGTTTCCATAGGCTCGAGATCAAGTTCGCTCTGCTGGTGCTGCTGGCGGCCCTGCCGTTCGCGCTGGCCCTGGTTCTTGCGCTTTCGAGCGCCGCTGCGGCCACCGCCCTGCGAGCCCATGCGTGGCTGCTGCTTCTGGTCACTGCGGTGGCCGCTGCCGGCATCTGGTTGCTCAGGCGTGACCTGCATGCGCGCGTACGCGAACTGCACCAAGCGACGCGCGCCCTGGCCATGGGCGATACGGACCATCGCGTGCCGGGGGCGGCCTATATCCCCGGCGCACCGGCGCTGGCGGCGGATTTCAATCGGATGGCCGAACGGATCGAGGCCAAGCACGATGAATTGGCGAGGTCCGCGCAGCAGTTGCGCCGCTTGGTCGACATGGCTGCCGATTGGCACTGGACCACCGATGGAGAACAGCACTTCACCGAGATCGCGGGGCGTGAGCCCGCGGACGCGGCGCAATGGCTGGGCAGGTGCCTGTGGGACATTGCGCAGTTGCGGCCGGTATCGACTACCTGGCGGGAGCATCGAGCGTTGCGGGACCAGGGCAAGCCGTTCCGCGACTTGCTGCTGGAACTGACGCAAGCAGACGACGCGGTGCGATGCGTCGAAATCAACGGAGACCCGCTGTACAACACCGCGGGAGTGCTGCAAGGTTATTGCGGTACCGCTCGCGATGTGACCAGGCTCAAGCAGGCGGAAAGCCAGGCAAGCCGCAACGAAGCGCGCTTTCGCGGCCTGATCGAGGGCGCGCCGGAGGCCATCGTGGTGGCCGATTTCCATAGCGGGATGGTAGTCGAGGCCAATTCCGCCGCGGCGCAACTGTTCGGTTGCACCCATGCGCAACTGATCGGTATCCCGGCGGCCGACCTGGGCACCTCCCTCGGGCGCTCGCGCCCAGAGACGCTTGCCGCGATCACGCAGATCGCGCGCCGCGTGCTGGCCGGCGAATCGGTGGTGACCGAAGGGCAGATTCGCACCATGGACGGGCGCGATGTGGCGGTTGAAACGCGCTGGATGCGCCTGCCGGGCGAGGGCAAGCTGCTGCGCGCGGCGCTGGTGGATGTGAGCCAACGGCGCCGCGTCGAGGCCGAACGCGAACGACTGCAAGCCGAATCGGCAGACCGCCTCGAACTCCTGCGCGCAAGCGAAGCCAGGTTTCGCCAGCTCACCATGCTGTCCTCCGACTGGTACTGGGAACAGGACGCCCAATATCGTTTCTTGCGCACCGATACCCGCGGTTATCGGGGTGACAAGCCAATCGGCGAGTCGGCCGGAATGACGCGTTGGGAACGATCGGGCACGCGACCGATCGGCACCACCTGGGAAGCGCACCGGGGTGACCTCGAAGCACACCGGCCGTTCGCGCATCTGATACTTGAACTGCTGCCGGAGGATGGTTTGCGCAGGTACGTGGCGGTACGCGGCGAGCCGATTTTTGACAACGCCGGCGGGTTCACCGGTTATCGCGGTGTAGGCGCGGACATAAGTGAACGCTATCGCAACGATCTGGTACGTGCCGGCGAGCGCGCGGTCTACGAGTCGCTGGCCGCCGATGCCTCGCTGGCTGAACTGATGACGGTTTTGTGCAGCACCATCGACGCCGCCCTGGCAAGGCCCGGTATCGCCTCGCTGTTGTTGCTCGAAGACGGCGTGTTGCGCCCGCTCGCCAATCCAGGCGCTCCACCTGCCTATGACGACTTGCTCTGCAGCGGCGTTGTTCCGGGGCCACGAGCGGGATGCTGCGGCACTGCGGCTTTCGAGGAAGCAGTGGTGATCTGCGCCGACATCGCAGCCGACCCGCGCTGGGATGACTATCGCGAACTGGCGGAAACATGCGCTTTCGCCTCAGGCTGGTCGACGCCGGTACTCGGCGCTGCAGGCCAGGTGCTTGCGACCTTCGCGGTGTACTGCACCAGCCAAGCCGAACCGGTGGCAGCCGATCTTGAGTTGACGCGCTCGGCGGCAGCGCTGGCCGCTGTGTTGATTGAACGCTTTCGCGCACAGGCGGCGGAGTTGGAGAGCGAGGCGCGCTACAGGAGCTTGGTCGAGATGTCGCGCGAAGCGGTGTTGATTCATGATGGACAGATTGTCGTCTACGCCAATCCGGCGGCCGCACGCATGCTTGCGGCGCCCGATGCAAGCGCTGTGATCGGCTGCAATCTGCATGACCGGCTCGAAATCGATGCTGGCGGTACGGGGCTGCGGCGCCGGCGCCGTGTGCTCGATGCGGATGGCGGCAGCGCTTATACCGAGATGCGCCTCACCCGCCTGGACGACAGCGTTGTCGACGTGGAGGTAGCCAGCGGCCCGGTCGATTTCGCGGCTCGGCGCATGGTGCAGACATCGGTTCACGACATCAGCGCCCGCAAGTGGGCCGAGCGCGAGATGCAGCGCCTGAACGAGGCGCTGGAACAGACCGTGGCCATGCGCACCGCCGAGCTGACTGCGGCGGTGCGTGAACTGGAAGCTTTTTCGTATACGGTTGCCCACGACCTGCGGGCGCCGCTGCGGGCCATCGACGGCTACGCGCAACTGCTGCGACTGGAATCGGCTGCCGCGAGCGGACCGACTGCCTGGCGTGACCTCGACATGATTGTGGCCAGCGCCCGACGCATGGGTGAGCTGATCGACGGACTGCTGGAGTTTTCGCGCCTGGGCCGCGGCGAGGCTGCGTACCAGCGCATCGCCACTGCAGCGCTGGTGGCGTCGGTAGCAGCCGAGGCGCGCAACGAGTTTTCGCATCAGCCGCAGGTCGAGATCCGCACTTTGCCCGACGTGTTTGGTGATCCCGCGATGCTGCGCCAGGTGTGGGTCAATCTGATTTTCAATGCCTTCAAGTTCAGCGCGCAGGCAGACGCGCCGCGGATCGTCATCGATTGCGTGGTCGGCGCGGGCGAAGTGGCCTTTTCAGTTGCCGATAATGGCGCAGGATTTGATGGCAACTATGCCGAAAAGCTGTTCGGCATGTTCCAGCGCCTGCATTCACGCAACCAGTTCGAGGGTACCGGTGTCGGTCTGGCAATCGTCAAGAGGGTGATCGAGCGTCATCACGGGCGGGTCTGGGGAACAGGGACACCCGGGCGCGGCGCCACCTTTCACTTCACCCTGCCGGCGACCTCGATGGTGATCACGGGCGCCACGCCGGCACCGCCCGCGGGCGCGGCCTTCCTTCAGGAGCAGGGCGGCGTGCCGGCACCATGAGCCGCACCATGAGTCGCGCCATGAGTCGCGCCACGCCGGGCGCAATTGTTCGGTAAAATGCTTGCCTCACCGTAGTCCGCGTGCGTCTGTCGCTTTTTTGCGGAGCTGCGGACCGACTGCCGGTATTTTTGCCTGTTGGCATCGAGGTTGCTTTGAGCAGCGAGCTGGAACTTGACGCCGACATCCTGTTAGTCGAGGATGATCCTAACGATGCCGAACTGGTGCGCCGCGCCTTGCGGCGTGGCGGCACGCTTGCATCGATCGTGCACGTGCAGGACGGTGCCGAAGCGCTCGATTACCTGTATGGTCGCGGCCAATATGCGGCGCGTGGCGGGCCTGCGTATCCCAAGCTGATGTTGTTGGACCTCAAACTGCCCAAGCTGACCGGGCTGGAAGTGTTGCGCGAAGTTCGCGCCCATCCCGCATTGCGCCGCCAGGTGGTGGTGATGCTGACGTCGTCGCGCGAAGAGACCGATCTGCAGGAGGCCTATCAGCACGGCGTCAACAGCTTCGTGGTGAAGGCAGTCAATTTCGAGGAATTGATGGATTCGCTGTCTCGTCTGGCGCACTACTGGCTGCGTGTCAACCAACTGCCCCAACTGCGCAAGGCACACTAGCAGCCTGTCGGACTTGCCCTCAGGCGGCCATGCAGAAGCCGGCGCCGCTGGCGCCAAACGCCTGCCCGATTACCCTAAGCAAGCCGCGGGTATCACGTTTTTCCAGCACGCCGTCGGCGCCGCACTTGAGCGCGTCGGCGGTCTGGCTGCGACTGAAATCACCGGAATAGACGAAAAATGGCAAGCGCGGGCAGGCGCGACGTACCAGTTCGAGCGCAGCGACTGAGTCGAAAGCGGGCATGTTGTGGTCACACAACACCATATCCCAGGGCTGTTCTGCCAATGCGGACGAAAGGCCGGAGGCGTTGTAAACGCGACGAAAGCGGGCCTCGCGGATCCAGCGCCTGATGTAAGCGCAGGCGAGCAGCACATCGTCTTCCGAGTCGTCGATGATGAGGATTTGCGGGCCGGACATGCCAGGCAGGGGGCGTGATGGTGCTTGCAGCACAGGCTCAAGCACTGCCGTAAGCGCCATAATGGCGCGCGCCGCCGGTGAAGCCGTCGGCCTTGTACAGGCCGGCGCTATCGACCGCCGCCCGAGCCATGTAGCCGGCTTGCACCAAGCCGGCGAAACGCGCACGTGCATATGCCAGCCGGGTGGCGACAAACTGTGCGTTGATGGCATTGGCGCTAGCCGCCTCGCGCATGGCGGCAAGCAGCAGGGGGTTGCGCCGGGTTTTCTGGCGCTGCGGCGCGCTGCGGTCGAGGCCAGCGTCACCCAGAGCGCCGATCAATTCGCCCAGGACCTGTTCCTTGGCTGCCGTCAGGCGAACCACGGCTGCGACATTGTCGTCCTCCAGAGCCGCGTGTTCCTCGCGCAGCAGTGCCTTGAGGCGGCTGGCCAGCATTAGGTGGGGTGCCTGCGGCGCGGCGGTTGAGTCAATCGGTTTGATGGCCATCGGGACGGTGCTAATGGATCCTGCCGAACAACTCGTTGACGTTGGCGATCAGCTTGTCGGCGACGACGCCTGAATCTACCTCGAAGCGGCCGTCGCGAATCGCTTCCTTGATGCCGGCGACCTTGGCGGCATCGAATGCCGGGCTGTTGTCACCGGCGGCCAGCGAGGCCGACAGGCCGGACAGGCGTACTGTTGGCGGTTCGCCATTGTCAGCGGGCGCGGTAGCGGCGCTTTTTGCGGCCGGTTTGCCGGTGGCCAGGTCGGGGCGCAGCGAGTCTGTGGATCCGTTGATCTTCATTTGGTGCTCTCCCATCTTGGTTCGGGCCGATTCACGCGCATGCAGGCCAAAATGACACTGCGAAACGGCGCGCGGCGTGCGGCGCATGCCGGGTTTACGTCGCTTGCAGCCAATACTTTAGCCCCGATCAAAGGGTGAATAGCCTGCCTCATTGAAGTTTTTCCATGCTTACAGGCGCATTTCCACCAGCCGCCCGCTGCGGGCGACGCCCTGCACCACGCGCCCGGAATCGGTTTGGACCCGCACCGACTGGCCTTCGGCGGCCGTCGACAGGGCGCGGCCGCTGGCGCTGATTGAAAATCCGGCGCCATTCAGTATCAGGCGCACGGTGTCGCCGGCACCAATCGCCGGTGGCGTACGAAAATGCTCGGCGCGCAGAATCTGCCCGGAGGCAATCACACGGGCGGCGGTCCTGCCTTCAAGGCTTGCCATATCGGCCAGCGGCGAGCCGGGCTCGCGGCTGACTTCAACCTCTTCCAGACGGGTGTCGTCCTGGCCTACGGCGTTGCCGAAGCCGATGGTGCGGGTGGCAATCAGGGCCGGTGCGAATACGCGGATGTCCACCGGCAGGTAGACGCTCCAGGAAGCCCCTTCGGCGCAGCGCAAGCCGATCTGGGTTTTGCCCCACAGGCGGCTGTTGACAGGAAGGAAAGGCTCGACGCGTGCACAGGGTGCGAGTTGCAGGCGTTCATCGAGGCGGCCAAGCACCACTTCAACCCGGCCGGGCAGGCCGGTCGCGGCCCGTTCGAGATAGAGCTTGATGCCCTCGGCAGCGGCGCTTTGAGGCTGGGCTTGGGCGGACGACATGCCCCACAGTCCAGCGCCAAGAAACGTGGCGACAGCCAAAAGCATCGCGATGCCAGCGGCAATGCCGGTATGGCGGGTCGGGGTGGGTGCGGGCAGGGTCATCGCGCAATGGCAGGAAGGGTTGATCGACAGAGAGACCGTAGCTTACGCAGCCGGCGCCGCCATGCGGCCGGCGATCAGACACGGAAAAGCACGTCTGTTTGCGCCATCGTGAGGCTCAAGGATTTGGTTCAATGGTCGCCATTCCACATCCTGCGCGTCGGCGTTCCGCCCATGCTGCAAGGGTGGCGATCGAATCACGCACATGCTCAATCGGCGGACAGGCCATGATCAACAAGCTCAACGATGCATTGCATTTTCACAGCTCGGCGCTGCGCTTACGTTCCGAGCGGCAGCAGGTGCTGGCGGCCAACATCGCCAATGCCGATACACCTGGATACAAGGCTGCCGACTTTGATTTCGGGCGTGCTCTTGCCGGTGCCGTTGGCGCCGGCGATGCTTTCACCGCGGGCATGGCTGCCACCAACCCTGGCCACCTGGCACCGCGTACCGGCAGCGCTGCCCAGTCGATCCAGTACCGCATACCGACCCAGTCTTCGGTTGATGGCAACAGCGTGGAAATGGATACCGAACGGGCCAATTTCGCCGACAACGCGATCCGTTATGAAGCTTCGCTCAGGTTTCTTAACGGCCAGATCAAATCGATCATGAGCGCCATCACCGGGTAATCCAGGCCATGTCGCTATTTTCCGCATTTCGCATCGCCGGTTCAGGTGCCACCGCCCAGGGCCAGCGCCTCAACGTGGTGGCCTCCAACCTGGCCAACGCCGATTCGGCGGCCGGTCCGGATGGCCAGACCTACAAGGCGCGGCACGTAGTGTTCGAGGCAACACAGGCCCGCGAAGCGCTCGGCGCCGGCGCCCAGGGCGTGCGGGTGCGCCAGGTCACTACAGACGAGTCGGCGCCGCGCCGGCTGCACGATCCCAAGCATCCGATGGCCGATGCCCAGGGGTATGTTTCCCTGCCGAACGTCAATGTGGCCGAAGAGATGGTCAACATGATCTCGGCGGCGCGTTCGTATGAGAACAACATCGAGGTGATGAATACCGCCAGATCCTTGCTGCAGAAAACCCTGCAGCTGGGCAACAACTGATCGTTTTTCGGGAGCCCAGGCCATGGCCAGCATAACCAGCAGCGAGTCGGCAAGCAATCCATACGCAGCCTTGAACGCTGCAAGCACAAAAAGCACTAACTCGACCGACGCGACCGACAGTGGGCAGGACCGTTTTTTGACCCTGCTGGTGGCGCAAATGAAGAATCAGGATCCCTTGAACCCGCTCGACAACGCCCAGGTGACAAGCCAGTTGGCGCAGATCAACACGGTCAACGGCATCGAGAAACTCAACCACACACTTACCAAGCTTCTGGAAAGCAATCAAGACACCCAAGCCCTGCAGGCCGCAACTGTGGTCGGGCGCCAGGTGCTGGCCGACGGCAACGGCATCGTTCTGGCCGGCGCCACCGCGCGCGCCGGGTTCGAGCTGGCCGACGGCGCCGACCAGGTCACGATAACGGTTTCTTCTGCGGGCGGGCAGTTGGTGCACCGCGCCACGCTTGCCAATCTGGCGCCGGGCATCCACACCTTCGAATGGGACGGCAAGACCGATGCAGGCGCCGCCGCCGCCGACGGCAGCTACAGCTTTGCGGTAAGCGCCAAGCTGGGCGGCGCCAATGCGCCAGTGGCGCCGCTGGCGGTGAGCCGCGTCGACGGCGTATCCAACAGCAGCAGCGGGCTTTCGGTGCGTACCAGCAGCGGCACGCTCGACTGGACCAAGATCAAGCAGGTCATGTAAGCGCTTTACCCCAGGAGAAATCGAAAATGAGTTTTCAGCAAGGACTATCCGGACTCAACTCCGCAGCCAAGAATCTGGACGTGATCGGCAACAACATCTCGAACTCGGCCACGGTCGGGTTCAAGGGTTCCGCCGCACAGTTTTCCGACGTCTTCGCCAATACCGCCGGCGGTAGCGGCGGTACCTCGGTGGGCATCGGCACTGCCGTATCGGCAGTGGTGCAGACGTTCGCCCAGGGCAACATCGAGGTCACCAGCAATCCGCTCGATATGGCCATCAACGGCAGCGGCTTTTACCGCTTGTCCAGCAACGGCACCGTCAGCTATACCCGCAACGGCCAGTTTCAGGTAGACAAGAACGGCTACCTGACCAGTTCCCAAGGCTACAACCTGACCGGCTATCCGGCCGCCGCCAATGGTATCGGCGTCACCCGCGCAGCGCCGGCAAACCTGCAGATATCGAACGCCGACCTGCCGCCAGTCGCCACCACCGCAGCTACCGTCGGCGCCAACTTCGATTCGCGCAACGCGCCCTTGACCACTGCCGGTTTCGACCTCACCGACCCCGCCACCTATCACGGTGCGACTTCGATGTCGGCCTATGATTCCCTGGGCAATCCGCATACCCTGTCGTTGTATTTTGTCAAGACTGCGGCCAATACCTGGAGCGTGTTCGGCGCCAACGACGGCACGCAGATCGGCGCCGGCCCGGTCGGGGGCATGACATTCAATTCCAGTGGTGCGATCGCCGCGGCGCCAACCATTGCGCTGTCGCTGCCGGTTTCGACCGGCGCCGCAACCATTGCGATGAGCCTGGACATGACCGGGAGCACGCAATTCGGTTCGCTGTTCGGTGTCAATTCGATCACGCAGGACGGCTATTCCTCGGGCAAGCTGACCGGTTTCGCGATCGCCGCCGATGGCCTGATCAGCGGGCGTTACTCCAACGGTCAGAGTCGGGCCCAGGGCCAGGTGGTGTTGTCGAACTTCACCAACCCCCAGGGCCTGCAACTCCTGGGCGGCAACCAGTGGGCGGAAACCTCGGATTCGGGCGTGCCCTTGACCGGCGCGCCCATCAGCGGCAACTTGGGCGCGTTGCAGTCGGGCGCGGTGGAATCGTCCAACGTCGACCTGACCGCTGAATTGGTCAGCATGATCACCGCGCAGCGGGTCTACCAGGCCAACGCGCAGACCATCAAGACCCAGGATTCCGTGTTGCAGACCCTGGTCAATCTGCGGTGAAACCTGACCACACCGACCGGACGGGCGCAGCATGGACCGCATGATCTACGTTGCCGCCAGCGGCGTGCGCAGCACCATGCAGCGCCAGGAGGTCTTGGCCAACAATCTGGCGAACGCCAACACGCCGGGCTTTCGCGCCGAGACGGTGGCCTTCCGGGTGGCCCCGGTGACCGGGCCCGGTCTGCCCACGCGCGCGTTCGTGGCCGAATCCACGCCAGGTGCGGATTTCACGCCGGGCGTCATCACCACCACCGGTCGGCCACTGGATGTGGCGGTGCAGGGCCAGGGTTTTTTCGCCGTGCAGGCCAGCGACGGCAATGAGGCCTATACCCGCAACGGCGGATTCCAGGTCAATGACCAGGGTCTGCTGCAGACACTGGCCGGCCAACTGGTGCTGGGCGACGGCGGGCCGATCAGCGTGCCGCCCAACAGCACGATTTCGATCGCGGCCGACGGCTCGATTTCCGGCAGCCCGGCCGGGGCGGCCAGGAATGTCTCGCCGATCGGTCGCCTGAAGCTGGTCAACCCTGCCGGCTCCGACATGGCGCGTGGCGGCGACGGCCTGTTCCGCATGAAGGACGGTGCCGAAGCGCCGGTCGATGCGCGCGTGCGCGTGGCCGCAGGCGCGATCGAAGGCAGCAATGTCAACGCCGTCGAGACCATGGTCGGCATGATCACCCTGGCGCGGCAGTTCGAGATGCAGATGAAGTTGATGCAATCCGCCGATGCCGCCGCCCGCAAGGGCACGCAACTGTTGGCAAGCAACGGCTAAGCGCGCACCCCCCCCGCCAATTTGAACAACGGAACCAGCCCATGATTCGCTCCCTGTGGATTGCCAAGACCGGACTCGATGCCCAGCAGACCCAGCTTGACGTCATCTCCAACAATCTGGCTAATGTCAGCACCAACGGCTTCAAGCGTTCGCGTGCCGTGTTCGAAGACTTGCTGTACCAGAACCTGCGCCAACCCGGGGCACAGTCGTCGCAGACCACGCAGGTACCGACCGGGCTGATGGTGGGCACCGGCGTGCGGCCGGTGGCCACCGCACGCATGTTCACCCAGGGTAACCTGCAGCAGACCGGCAACAACCTCGATATCGCCATCAACGGCCAGGGCTTTTTCCAGGTACAGATGCCCGATGGTACGGTCGGCTACAGCCGTGACGGCAGCTTTCATCGCGATTCCGGCGGCGTGATGGTGACTTCCAACGGCCATCCCTTGCAGCCCTCCATCACTGTTCCCGCCAATGCGCTGACGATCACCATCGGCCAGGATGGCACGGTGCAGGCGACCGTGCCCGGGACGGCGGCACCGACCACCCTGGGTTCGATCACGTTGGCGAACTTTGTCAATCCCGGCGGCATGCAGCCGCTCGGGCAAAACCTGTTTGCCGAGACCGCCGCATCAGGCACGCCGCAGTCGGGCGCGCCCGGCAGCAATGGTCACGGTGTGCTCAATCAGGGCTATGTCGAGACCTCGAACGTCAACATAGTCGAGGAGATGGTGTCGATGATCCAGACCCAGCGTGCCTACGAGATCAACTCCAAGGCGATCCAGACCTCCGACCAGATGCTGCAGAAGCTGACGCAACTGTAAGCCCGCGTCCGAGCCCCGCCCGCAACTTCACCAGAACCCGGACTCCGATGAATCCCACACACAAATCCGGCCGCACGCCCAAGCGCGGCCGCAGCACCGTTCCTGGCATGCTCGATCGCAGTCTCGCGCCCCGCTATTGGCGGCGCGACACGCCGCTGGCGGTCGTGCTGATCGTCTCATTGGCGGCAATTGCAGGTTGCGCCCCGTTTCCCAAGGTAGAAGTGCGCGAACCGACCTCGGCCCGGCCGCTACCGCCGCCAAGGACCGTCCAGCTCAACGGTGCGATCTACCAGCAGGCCGCCTTCCGCCCGCTGTTCGAGGACAATCGCGCGCGTTTCGTGGGCGACATCCTGACCATCAACATCAACGAGAACCTGTCGGCCACGCAGGAGAAAAAATCCTCGACCAGCAAGACCGGCACTGTCACCGCAGCCAATCCGAATGTCAAACTGCCGATTGGCGGCAGCTTCGGCGCCAATGTGATCTCGGTCAATGGCGCATCGTCGAACACCTTCGACGGCAAAGGCTCGACCAACAGCACCAACGCCTTCACCGGCACCATCACTGTCACCGTGGTCGACGTATTGCCCAACGGCAATCTGGTGGTCTCCGGCGAAAAGCAGATCGGCAACAACCGGCAGGTCGAGACCGTGCGTTTCTCCGGCGTGGTCAATCCGTTCAACCTGGTCAACAACAACACCGTCAGCTCGACCCAGGTGGCGGATGCACGCATTGAAATGCGCGGCCAGGGCCAGGTGGACGAGGCCCAGGTGATGGGATGGCTGGCGCGGTTTTTCCTGACTTTCCTGCCGTTTTGAGCGGGCAAAAGTGCAAACCTACTTTTGCCCGAACCATGTATGCGTGAAATCGCTGGCGGAGCCAGACAATTTCACGTACGAAAAACCTGATGAAGCAAACCGGAGTGTTTGTCATGCATGAGAAGTTGCGCAGGCTGATGGCTTACAGCGCCCTGTTGTTTTGCGCGGCGATGGTGGCCGCGCCGCAGGTGCGTGCCGAGCGCATCAAGGACATTGCCTCGGTGCAGGGGGTACGGCCCAACCAGTTGCTCGGCTATGGCCTGGTGGTGGGATTGGACGGCACTGGCGACCAGACCACGCAGACACCATTTACGGTACAAAGCATCACCGCGATGCTGGCGCAAATGGGTGTGAATCTGCCGCCGGGCACCAACCTGCAGCTGAAAAACGTGGCCGCGGTGATGGTGGCTGCGCAGTTGCCGGCATTTGCGCAACCCGGGCAGCTGCTCGATGTGACGGTGTCGTCCATGGGCAATGCCAAGTCGTTGCGCGGCGGCATGTTGCTGATGACGCCGCTGAAGGGCGCGGACGGGCAGATCTACGCGATGTCGCAGGGCAACCTGGTTGTCGCCGGGGCCGGTGATTCAGCGGCTGGCTCCAAGGCGCAGATCAATCATCTCAATGCAGGGCGGATTCCGGGTGGCGCCACCGTGGAGCGCGCCGTCGCCAGCCCCTTCCTGCTGGGCGATGTATTGCGCCTCGAACTGCACAGCATGGACTTCGGCACCGCCGGGCGGGTGGTGGATGCGATCAACCGGCGCATGGGCGCAGGTGCGGCGCAGGCGCTTGACGCGCGGGTAATCCAGGTACGCGCGCCGCAGGCGCCAAACGACCGGGTCGCTTTCATGGCGCAACTGGAGAATCTCAACGTCGACGTCGTGGCCGGCGCTGCCAAGGTGATCGTCAACGCCCGCACCGGCTCGGTGGTGATGAACCAGTCGGTCACTCTGGAGCCGGTTGCGGTGGCGCACGGCAACCTGTCGGTCACCATCAATTCGACCCCGGTGGTGAGCCAGCCTGCGCCGCTGTCACAGGGCGGGCAAACGGTGGTCACCGAAAAGGCCAACATCCAGATTAGTCAGGATGGCGGCAAGATGGTGATGCTTGAAGCCGGTGCGCGCTTGGCCGATGTGGTCAAGGCGCTCAACTCGCTGGGCGCCACGCCGCAGGATCTGCTGGCGATCCTGCAGGCGATGAAATCCTCCGGCGCGCTGCGTGCCGAGCTGGAAATAATTTGAGTCGAAAAAAGTGAAAACCACCTTTTTTCGAGGTCTGTACAGCGCCAAATTGCCGGCGGAGCCGGTCGATTCGGCGACGAAAAAGCTACGCAAGAGCTCCTCGCGTTGGTGGGCCGACTGCATCTACGAGGTGACACCATGAGTAACGCAACGCTTGCTTCCACTTCCGCGTCCGGCGCCTTTGCGCTGGATGCCAACGCGCTTGAATCGCTCAAGCGCAAGTCGCGCGAGGCCGGTGGCGACGGTCACAAGCAGGCGGTCAAGCAGGCCGCGGCGCAATTCGAGGCGGTGTTCATGAACATGCTCATGAAGAGCATGCGCGACACCCTGCCCAAAGACGGCATGCTCGAATCCGACAGCACGCGTAGCTACACCGGCATGTTCGATCAGCAGTTGACGCAAAAGCTGTCGGACAAGGGCATGGGCTTGGCGGACATGATCGTGCGCCAACTGGAGCGCCGCACCGTCGATCCGGCCACCCTGACCCAGGGCGGCCGGCGCGACGCCGCCAGCACGCTCGACCGCCTGCGCTCGGCCACGGCTGCTGCCGCGGTGGAGGGGGGCGCGGCCGGCGTCGGGCAGCCCGGTGCTACGGCCCGCGAGTTTGTGCGCGCGCGCTGGACCGACGCACAGGCGGCGGCACAGGCCACCGGCGTGCCGGCGCAATTCATCCTGGGCCAGGCGGCGCTTGAATCCGGTTGGGGGCGGCGCGAAATCAAGGGCGCCGACGGCAGCGCCAGCAACAACCTGTTCGGCATCAAGGCTACCGGTGGCTGGAAGGGGGGCACCGTAGAAGCGGTAACCACCGAGTACGTGGGCGGAGTCGCGCGCAAGGTCACCGAGAAGTTTCGCGCCTACGCTTCGCACGCCGAAAGCTTCGCCGACTATGCGCGCCTGATCGGTAACAACCCGCGCTATGCAGCCAGCCTCAAGGCCGGTGACGCCGGGCAGTTTGCGCAAAGCCTGCAGCAGGCGGGCTATGCCACGGACCCCAACTACGCGAAAAAGCTGACCTCGGTGATCGCCCAGACCTTGCGCGCGGTCGCCTGAAGCGGAGAACCAGGACATGTCCCTGATCGGCGCCGGCATGGCCGGATTGAAGGCGGCTCAAACCGCGCTTTCGACAACTTCTCACAACATCAGCAACGTCAATACACCGGGCTTCTCGCGCCAGCGCACGGTACAGGGCACCAGCACGCCGCAATACAGCGGCGCCGGCTACATCGGGCAGGGCGCGAACGTGAACACCATCGAACGCGCCTACAACAGGTTTCTCGACCTGCAGGCGCGTGAAGCGCAGTCGCAGGCCAGCCATTTCGATTCGCTGTCACGGCAACTCGCCAACGTTGACCAGATTTTTTCCGACCAGTCCGCCGGCCTGTCGCCTGCGCTGGACGATTTCTTCAAATCGATCGGTACCGTTTCCGCCAATCCGGCAGACGCGGCCGCGCGCCAGACCATGATTTCGGGTGCCGAGGTGCTGGCGGCACGCTTTCGCGACATGTCGAGCCAGCTCGGTGCGTTGCGCTCCGGGGTCAACGAGCAAGTCGCCTTGTCGGTGGCGGCGCTCAACTTCGCGGCGACGCAAATTGCCGACCTCAACGACAAGATATCGCTCTCCACCGGTGCGGGTGCACAGCCACCCAACGATTTGCTGGATCGGCGCGACATTCTGCTGCGCGATCTGGCCAAGGAGGTACGCGTTACCACCGTGGCCGGTACCAACGGTGCGATCAACGTATTCCTGTCGAACGGTCAGCCACTGGTGCTCGACGCGCGCAGCTTCGACTTGAGCGCCCAGGCCGACCCGGCCGACGCCGCCAATTTGGTGGTCGGGCTTGGCACCGCCAGCAACTTTCGCGCCTTCGAGGATGCCACTGTCACAGGAGGTGTGCTGGGCGGAGCGCTGACCTTCCGCAGTCAGACCCTAAGCACCGCGCAGAATGCGCTGGGCCGCATTGCCGGCGCCCTGGCAACCGCCTTCAACGCCCAGCATGCCACCGGACAGGATCGCAGCGGTGCCATGGGCGGCGCCTTCTTCGCCTTTGACGGGCCGCTGTCGCAGTCGAATGCGCAAAACAGTGGCAATGGCGTGCTTGCAGCCAGCATTGCAGACTACCAGGCGCTCACCACCAGCGACTACCGCGTCAACTACGACGGCACCAACTACATCGTCACGCGCCTGTCGGACAACAGTCAGCAGAGCGTGGCCAGCCTGCCGCAGACCATCGACGGCTTCAGCCTGAGTCTGGCGAGCGGTACGCCGGCCGCCGGCGACAGTTTCAGGATCATGCCCACGCGCGCGGCGGCGGCCGGCATTACTTCGCTGATTGCCGACCCGGCACGCATTGCCGCCGCCTTGCCGGTGCGAGCGACTACCAATTCCGCAAACCTGGGCAACGGCGGCTTGCGCGTCAACAGCGTGACACCGCCCGCCGGTGCCAACCTGACGCAGCCGGTGACGATCACCTTCAGTGGCGCGACTACCTTCAACGTGAGCGGCACCGGTACCGGCAATCCGAGCGGGCTGACCTACACCCCGGGCATGACGCTTTCGTACAACGGCTGGAGTGCGCAACTACAGGGCACGATGGCCGTAGGCGACAGTTTCGTTATCGGAGTCAATAGCAACGGTGCCGGTGACAACGGCAATCTGCTTGCCCTGGCGAGTCTGAATACCGGATCCCTGCTGGGCGGCGGTAATCTGAGTGTCGGCGAGGCCTACGCCCAGGCGGTCAGCGATGCGGGCAACCAGTCGCGTGCGGCCAACGCCGGGGCCAAGGCGCAAGGTGCAGTTCTGAGCCAGGCCAATGGCGCACAGCAGGCGGTCTCCGGGGTGAATCTGGACGAGGAGGCTGGCAATCTGCTCAGGTACCAGCAGGCCTACCAGGCTGCCGGACGGGTGATCTCGACGGCCAATACTCTGTTCGATGAAATTCTGGGCTTGATGCGATAACGGCATGCGCAATATGTCCGAAGGGAAGCGCAGGCCGCCGTTACAGCGGATTGAATTGATTGAAGACTGTCTTTCGAGGGTCCGCAACACGGGGACTTGTTCAGCGTTTTCATAAACGGAATCAAGCATGCGAATCAGCACATCAATGATGTATGACATGGGCGTGGGCGCACTGACCGCGCAGCAGGGCGAACTGCTGCGCACGCAGCAGCAAATGGCTTCGCAGCGCCGCCTTCTCTCCGCCGCCGACGATCCGGCGGCCGCCGCCACCGCGTTGCGCGTGTCGCAATCGCTGGCGCGCAATCAGCAGATCGAAGCCAATCAGGCGGCCGCCGCGAATCGTCTGGCGATTGGCGAATCGGCCTTGAGTTCGGTGGGCGATGTGTTGCAGAGCGTTCAGGAGCGGCTGCTGCAGGCGCAGAACGGCACTTTGTCGAGTACGGAGCGTTCGATGATCGCCGCCGATGTCGACAACATGCTGGGGCAGTTGCTGGCGCTGGCCAATTCGAAGGACGGCACCGGGGCCTATTTGTTTGCAGGCTTTGCCGAAACCACCACGCCGTTTGTGGCCGGCGCCGGTGGTGTGGCCTATCAGGGTGATGACGGCGCCCGCACCCTCGAGGTCGCCAGCGGGCGAAACCTGGCCGTATCTGCCTCGGGCAGCGATGTTTTCATGCGCGTCAAAACCGGCAACGGCGTATTTTCGACCGCCGCCAATCCTGCCAACACCGGCGCGGGGCGCATAGATTCCGGCAGCGTTGCCAACCCGTCGGCCCTGACCGGCCGTGCCTATGAACTGACCTTCAATGTGGGAGGAGGAGGCACCACCTACGACGTCTTCGATGTCACCGCCGGTGCGAGCGTGTCGAGCGGCAACCCATTTACCGCCGGGCAGTCGATCAGCGTGGCCGGCATGCAGTTCGGTATCACTGGCGGCCCTGCCAACGGCGATCGTTTCACCGCTGCTTCGTCGACCAACCAAAGCGTTTTCAAGGCCATCGCGGACGCCAGTGCGGCGCTGCGTTCCGGCGCCAACGATGCGCTGCGCCAGACCCAGGTCAACGCAATGCTTGCAAGTCTCGATCAATCGATGAATCGGGCGCTCACCGTGCGCGCCGAGTTCGGTTCACGCTTGAACGAGATCTCGGCACACCAGAACGTGTCTGGTGCGGTGGTGCTGGAACACCAGCGCCGGCTCTCGGAGTTGCAGGACGTCGACTACACCGAGGCTGCCACCCGGCTGATGCGCCAAGAGACCGCGACCCAGGCGGCGCAGCAGTCGTTCGCCAGGGTTGCGCAGTTGTCGCTGTTCAACTACCTCGGTTGAGGAAACACTGAACCAGTCCGTAGGTCGAGATAGGCGCTCTTGCAAGACGTTGAATCGAAAAGGTGCTTGGTTCGAGAATCCGCATTCCAGGGACTTGTTCAGCGTTTTCTTGACCCGTTGTGCGCTCGTTGCGCAGGCGGTGTCAGGCGGCGTGGGCGACCCGTGAGCCGGGCACCAGGCTCACGATCCGGGCCGCCTCGCTCAGTTTCCATTCGGGCCGCGCGCCTCTTGCCTGAAGGTCGAACAGCAACTCGGATGCGCCCGCGAGGGTCAGTGGCCGGCTGAAATAGTAGCCCTGCATCAGCGGGCAGCCGCGCTTTTGCAGCAACTGCATCTGTTCACGTGTTTCCACGCCTTCGGCTACGACCTCGAGATTGAGCGCGCTGGCCATGGCGATAATGGCCGCGGTGATGGCCTCGTTGTCGCTGCCCGATTTGAGGTCGTTGACGAACGAACGGTCGATCTTGAGCTGGTCGATATCGAAGCGTTTCAGGTAGGACAGCGAGGAATAGCCGGTACCGAAGTCGTCAATCGACAGACGCACATTGAGCTCGTTGAGTGCCTTGAGCGTGGCAAGCGTGGCGGCGATATCGGTCATCAGCATGGTTTCGGTGATTTCCAGCTCGATCAGATGACCGGGCAGGTCGGCGTCTTCGAGCACCTTGCGCACCATGTCGACAAATCCCGGGCGCTGGAAATGTGATCCCGGAATGTTGACAGCGATGCGCACCGGCTCGAGGCCGTCGCGTATCCAGCGCGCTGCCTGCCTGGCCGCGGTGGCCAGCGCCCATTCGCCGAACGGCACGATCAGACCGGTTTCCTCCGCAATCGGGATGAAATCGGCGGGTGCGATGAGGCGGCCTGCATGATTCCAGCGCATCAGCGCTTCCACCCCGGGTACACGGCCGCTGCGCACATCCACCTGGGGCTGGTAGTGCAGTACCAGTTCATCGTGTTCCAGTGCTTTGTGCAGCGCCTGCTCCAGCTCCCAACGCTTGCGATCGACCAGGTTGAGTTCCGGCCGATACGCGGCAATCGCGTTGCGGCCCTGTGCCTTGACCGAATACATGGCCGCGTCGGCGTTGCGCAGCAGGCTTTCGACATCGGCGCCGTCTTCCGGGAAACGTGCGATGCCCACCGAGGCACTGATGAAATTCTCGCGCCCGCCCACCATGAATGGCTTGCGCATGACCGCCAGAACCCGCTCCGCAACTCTCTGCGCCTGTTGCGGGTGCGCCACTTCTGTCAGCAACAGCGCGAATTCGTCGCCGCCCAGGCGCGCCACCAAATCGGCCTCGCCTTCGCCCGAGCGCACGCAACCGTTGAGCCGCAGCGCGACCTCGCGCAGCACGGCGTCGCCTGCAGCGTGGCCCTGGGTATCGTTGATCTGCTTGAAGCGGTCAAGGTCCACAAACAGGGCCGCCAGCGGCGCGCGGCGCTGGCGCGCCGCCTCGATCGCGGCGCCGAAGCGCTCGCCAAACATGCGCCGGTTCGGCAGTCCGGTCAGGTTGTCAAAGTCGGCCAGCGCGCGAATCTGCGCTTCGGCTTCGCGGCGTTGCGTGATGTCCTGTGCCGTGCCGCTGACAAGGCAGGCGACACCGGCGTTGTCGCATTCGATTTCAGCCTCGAAACGGACGAAGTTGACCGCGCCACAGGCCGATTGCAGACGGGTTTCGCTTTGCAAGCTGCCGCCTTCCCTGATCAGTCGTTCGAAGGCGGTGGTCAATTCCTTGCGGTCGTCATCATGCACCAGCGCCAAAAAGGCCTTGAGCGAAAGCGCAACACTGGTCCCGGCGATGCCCAGGATCGACAAGCACAACTCCGAGCCGACCAAAAGGCCGCTGCTCAGATCCCATTCCCAGGTGCCCAGGCGGGCGATGCGCTGCGCCCGCGCCAGCTTGGCGCGACTGGTTTCGAGTTCGCCGCGCAGGCGCGCGGCGCGCAGCAGGTAGCGCGTGCGTTGCACCAGCAGGGTCCATTGCGTCGACTTGACGAAAAAGTCGGTGGCACCGGCCTCGTAGGCATGGGCGACCGATTCCTCGTCATCCAGCCCGGTCAGCATCAGCACCGGCACCTGCGCGCCTCCGGGCAACTGACGCAGGGCGCGGCAGGTGGCGAAGCCATCCATGCCCGGCATCAGCGCGTCGAGCAGCACGCAATCCGGGCCCAGAGCAAATCTCTCCAGTGCTTGGAGGCCGCTGTCGGCTTCGCTTACATGGAAGCCATGACGCGTGAGGATCGAGGCGGTGAGCAGGCGGGCGACCGGGTCGTCGTCCACCAGCAGCACGTGCTCATGCGACTGTTGCTGGGGTTTCATTACTGTTCTCCCTGGGGTATTTGAGTGCCTTCAAGGCACCCAGGACGCTTTCGAACTGCGCTTCAAGCAATCCGAGACGTTCTCTCAAGTCCTGGCTTGCACCGTTCTTGGCGGCCGCCTCGATGTCGGCGAACAGCGCGGACATGCCTGTGGCACCGAGATTTGCGTGGCTCGACTTGAGGGCATGGGCAGCCTGGCGCGCGGCCCGCAGGTCGTCGCAGGCGGCGGCGCGACGCAATTCGGCCATCAACGCCGGCGCACTCTTGGCGTAGGCATCTACCAGGCGTTCGATGAGACCGGGACATTCGATGTCCATGGCGCGCAGCGCGTCCATCACTTTGCTATCGAGAAGCGCGCCGTGGATTTCAGCGGCTGCACGGTTGAAGGCGAGGGGGGGCGGGGCTTCGGCGCCGCCGACGGGAGCGGACAGTGCGCGCCCGTACTCAGCCGGCAAGACCGTGAGCAGGGCCGTGCGTGCCATCGGCAGCACCAGCGCGTCGTCGCGCCTGGGCCAAGCGCTCAGTGGATGGGGTTTGTCGACCAGCCAGTTGAACAGGATGCCGCGCAACTCGCCTTCGGCGAAGGGCTTCGAAAGGTAATCGGTGAATCCGGCCGCCAGGCATTGGTCGCGATCACCGCTCAGCGCGTTGGCGGTCAGTGCAATCACCGGCACATCCGGACGCACCGCCAGCGGGCCGTAGGCGCCGCCGCCGGCGCGAATATGGCGCACCGTTTCGTAACCATCCATCTCGGGCATCTGGCAATCCAGCAAGACCACATCGAAGGCCGAGTTTCCGAGTATCTCCAGGGCTTGGCGGCCGTTTTCCGCGATTTCGTGGACGCAGCCAATTTTTTCCAGCATGGTGGTGGCAATTTCGCGATTCACCGGATTGTCCTCAACCACCAGCACGCGGCCGGCCAGAAGGGGCGTCATTGGATGCGCCGTGGCGCGCCCGCGCCCGCTTTGCGGCAGCAGCGCATCGGCGATGGCGCGACGCAGTTCACCCTGGCGCACGGGTTTTTCGATGAGGGTATCGATGCCACAGGCGCGTGCGCGCGCTTCATCGGCGTCGCCGGCGAGCGAGGCCAGCATCAGCATGCGCAGGGTCGCCAGACGCGGATTGGCACGGATGCGCTCGGCCAGCTCGATACCACTCATGCCGGGCATCCTCATGTCGATCAAGGCCGCTTCAAACGGTCGCCCCGCGCTACAGGCGGTCTCGAGCAATTCGAGCGCCTGGGCACCACCGGCGGCTGCGCCACAGCCGATGCCCCAGTTTTCGAGCTGGTGCACGAGGATGTCCAGATTGGTCGGGTTATCCTCGACTACCAGCACGCGGCGCCCAATGAGCATGCCGGGCGCATCGGCAACCTGGGGCGAGCATTCGAGGAGGCTGCCGGGCGCAAGCGCGATCGAGAAACTGAAGGTTGAGCCGCGTCCGGGTCGACTCGCTACGCTGATGTCGCCGCCCATCATGTGCACCAGCTGCTGGCTGATCGCCAGGCCCAGGCCGGTACCGCCGTAGCGTTTGGTGGTGGCGCTGCTGCCTTGCTCGAATTCGTGGAACAGCCGGCCCTGCACTTCTTCGGACATGCCGATGCCGGTGTCGCGAACCGAGAACTTGAGCCGGACCGCTGTGGCGGCATCACCGGCCTCGCCGTCGATGGCGACGGCAAGCATGACTTCACCTGTTTCGGTGAACTTGATCGCATTGCCGGCCAGATTGAGTATCACCTGGCGCAGGCGGCCGGCATCGCCCAGCACTCGTGCCGGTGCCTGGGCTGCGACGTCATGCAACAGCTCGATGCGCTTCTGGTGGGCGCGCGGCGCCAGCAATTGCGCGACTTCCTCGATCAGGGTTGCCAGTTCGAACTCTTCCTGCACCAGTTCGAGCTTGCCGGCTTCGATCTTGGAAAAATCGAGAATGTCGTTGATGATCGAAAGCAGCGCCTGGCCGGAGCGATAGACAGTCTCGGCGAAGCGCCGCTGCCGGTCATCCATGCTGGTGCCCAGCAGCAGTTCTGTCATGCCGAGCACGCCGTTCATCGGCGTACGAATCTCGTGGCTCATATTGGCCAGGAACTGCGATTTCGCCAGACTGGCAGCCTCTGCCTGTTCTTTGGCCTGGGTCAGTGCCTCCTGCTGGATCCTGTGCTGCGTCACGTCCTTGCATATGCCGTGCACGCGGATCTCACCGCTCCTCAGGCGAATCGCCTGGGTTTGCAGCGACAGCCAGCGCTGCCCGCGGCTGGCGTGCGCGATGCGAAACTCGATGTAGACCGGCTCGAGCGCCTGCTCCATGCGTTGCCGCACTTCAAACAGATCCCGATCTTCCGGATGGATCATCGTCATGATGCGGTCGGGGTCGGCGTAGACCTGTTGTGGCGTCAGGCCCCAGATATGCTCGGTGGCGGGATTGACGTAATACACGCACGAATTCTCAGGATTGGTGATGAACACCTGATCGGCCATGCTGTCGGCGAAAAGGCGGAAGCCGTGTTCGGACTCATCGACTGTGCGCCGCATGCTCCCCAGCGCGCTGCTGTCTTCGGTGCTGTTCTGAACGCCGGAATCCGAACCGGCCGATGGCGGTTGCGACGCTTGCGACTGTTGCGTCAGCTGCGATTGCGAAGCAGTCTCACCGGCGACGTCGCGACGCGCCAAAAACATGGAGCGCAGCGTAGCCAACCAAGCGGGTGGTGCGCCGCTGCGCGACAGGCTATGCGTGATGCCGATCGCGGCCAGCACAATCAGGGCCAAGGCCAAAGCTGCGAACAGTGCGGCATGGTCGGCCGGTGCGCTGCCGGGCGGCGCGCCAGGCAGGCTCGCCAGTTCGGTGACCAACACCACCTTTTCGCCGGCAACATAGAGGGGGTTGTAGACCGTAACTGTGGAGTTGCCGCTGCCACGCGTGAACGCGGGTACTTGCGACATCAGGGTCTGCGCCACCCGTTCACGCGAGATGCTAAGGCGGGCTGCGGGCTGCGATGCGCTCCATACGCCTTCCGCGCCAGCCAGGGCAATTGGTGTGTCGCTGGCTGCTGCCAGTATCCGTGCCAGGGAATCGTCCCAGCGGATCGCGGCGCCGAGCGCGCCAAGCACTGCGCCGTTGTGCACCACTGGTGCCCAGGCGCGGATCGTAAGGGCGGTGGCGGATGGTTCGGCGACCACAGTTGTCGCGCCAAACATGGCGCGTGTTGTCGCGCCACGCATGGCGCGGGCGCCGGCGCGTCGCGGGTCGGCATCGCCGCTTGCCGGTGCATCGATAGTTCCAAACAGCAGGTTGCCGCGTGCGTCGATGGCATGCAACAGATCCAGCCCGTGGCGCTCACGCAAATCGGCATGCCAGGCTTCGCGCGCAGCCAGCGGGCGGTTCTGCATACGCGCGAACTCCTGGCCGAACCCGCTACTGCCGGCAAGCGCCGCCGCCCGTGATCGCAACTGCGCCGTTTCGCGTTCGAGCATGTCGCCAACCAGGCGCGTCACGCCCTGGTTGCGCCGTTCAGCATCTGCCGTTGCAACGTAATCCAGGCCGCGCGCCTCAAGCGCCTGCCCGACCAGGGCCGGGATTGCCATCACCGCGAGCAGGGCGGCAAGCAAAGGCAGGGCGAGCGGCAGGCGCGGCAGCCAGCGTTGCAGTATCACGACGAACCCCTCTCCAAGACACGGATCGGACCGGCACAAGCGCGGCGCCAGCGTGGCGCCAGTCTCTTGCGGGCACGATCTTGTGATTTGATTTTCATGCACCCTTGAACAAGCATGCGCAGCCGGCAAACGGGCTACCTGAAGGGTTGACGGCGCAATGACGGCATACTTGAGGCGCAATCTGCAAGTCCGGGATCGGCGGGGCAGACGTCGGGCGGGCTCGCCGGCGTCTGCGACAGGCGCTGTCGCGCGCTGGCTCGGAGAGCCGTCGTCAGCGGGCGTCGGGTGCGCGGAACGGCCGCGCCTGTCAGTGAACGTGAGCTGGCGCGAGCGGGCGAAGTGGGGCGGCGCGCCAGTCTTCGAGGCCCTGGGCGCTTGCGCGGCGGGCCCGGCGCAAGGCCAGCAGATTACGGGCGCGCGCCACGAACTCCGTCGGATCAACCGGTTTGGCCAGGAAGTCGGTCGCACCTTGTTGCCATGCTGCGGCCGAAACCGATTCGAACCCATGCGGCAGCATCAGCACCAGCGGTACCCCGGTCAGGGCCGGGTTGCTGCGCATGCGACGGATGACTTCCAGGCCGTCACTGGCACGCATCAGGAAATCGACCATGACAAGGTCGGGCACATTTTTTTCGCACCAATCCAGTGCGCTGGCGGGATGGCCAAAGCCGATCACGTCGCTGAGGCCGCTAGTTGCGGCCAGGTCCAGCATCGCCTCAAGTTCAGCCGGCTGATCGCAAATAACAAGCATGGACATGGGACGTTTTTCCGACAAAGGCCGCAGCAATGCGTTGGTTACGGCAGGTTGCGGAAAAACATTAGGAAAACGCTGAACAAGTCTCTGGCATTCGGATTCCCGAAAAAAGAGCCTTTTGGATTCAACAACTTGCAACAGCGACTTTCTTGTCCTACGGACTCGTTCAAGGTTTCCTTAGGGCTTGGAAGCTGCGAACTGGTGGCGGAATGCCGGCTTGATTGCAGTCTTGGACGACGCTGCGCCCCCTTATTCTGCCTGGATGAACCGGGCCGGCCATCTACCGATGACCGGGTGTCGGCATCCATAGGGTTGGTGCACGCCATGTCCAATGCTGTTTCGAATTCAGTCAATCCGATCGAGGTCGCGCGCGAAACCTTCCGCCAACTTGCGGTGAAGCGCATTTCGCCCACCCCCGAGAACTATGCGCGCGTCTATGCGGAGATCGCAGGCGAACCCTGGCTGCACCCCGCCGCGCAGACGCTGGAGCGCGCGGTTGCCGAGATGGCACGTTTCTCGATGGTCGGCAGCAGCGGTGCGCAGGGACTGACCCAGGCGTTGAAGCGCCAGAAATGGGACGAGGTCAGCACCATCCTGCACCGCCTGGTGGCCACTGCGGCCAGCGCGGAAACAATGGCCTGGCACACGCTGGTGCGCGATCTCTTGCGGCATTGGGAAGTCCGCCATGACGGTCTACCGCCCGGTCGCAAGCGCGAGGCCTTAGAGCATGTTCTTGAGAATTCCCGTGGCGAGCCGGCAAAGCTGTACCTGCGTCTCGGGGCCCTGGTCAAATCGTGGGCCGAGCAGCCGCTGGCACGTACCTCGCACGGCACGCTGGCAAAACTTGAACGAGGGGCCGGCGATGCCGACGGCACTGCCTTGTTGCGGGACATGCTGGCGCAAACCATCGAATTCGCTGTCACCGACAGGCTTGGATATACGCCGGAACTGGCGGCCGAAGCCGGCCGCCTGGCGATTCTGACGCGTGATGCGCTGGAGAACCGCGACCTCAACAAGCTGGCGCAGACGCTCAAGCATTTCTGGATCAAGCTCGAACTGCGCGGCGAGAGTGTCGATGGACTGATGCGCGGCCTGGTGACGCTGGTCAAGCTCTTGACCCGCAACATCGGCGCCCTGAGTGGTGACGAATGGCTGAAGAACCAGATGATCCGCGCCGAAGAATTACTCAAGGAGCCGCTCGACCTGCGGGCCTTGCGCGAGGCCGAAAAGGGCTTCCGCGAAGTGGCCTACCGCCAGGGCAGCCTGCGCAGCGGTCTTGACGAAGCCAAGGTGGCGCTCAAGTCGATGGTCGGTCTTTTGATCGATCGCCTCGACACGCTCACCGAATCGGCTGGCGGCTATCACGAGAAGTTTGGCGTCTATGCCAACCAGATCGAGGCCGCCGGCGACATCACCCAGTTGTCAACAGTGCTGGGCAACCTGCTGACCGACACCCGCGGTGCGCAGACCGCGATGCGCCATACCCGCGACGAACTGGAGCAGGCGCGCGAAGCGGCGCATGCCCAGGAGGAACGGGTGCGTCAGCTGGAGCGGGAGCTTACCGAAGTAGGACAAATGATCAAGGAAGACCAGTTGACCAGTGTGCTCAACCGGCGCGGCCTTGAGGAGGCATTCGCCGTCGAAGCGGCGCGTGCAAGCCGCGCCGAAATGCCGCTGGCGGTGGCCTTGCTCGACGTCGACAATTTCAAGCTTTTGAACGACAAACTCGGCCATGTCGCAGGCGACAATGCGTTAAAGCACTTGGCCGGCATACTGCGCGATGCGGTGCGCCCGTCGGATGTGGTGGCACGCTACGGTGGCGAGGAGTTCGTGTTGCTGCTGCCCGATACCGGCGTCGAAGAGGCGGTGAGCGTGATGGCGCGGGTGCAACGCACGCTGACGCGGCGCTTCTTTCTGTATCAGAACGAGCGGGTGCTCATCACCTTCAGCGCCGGTGTGGCGCTGCTGGGCGCCGGCGAGGACCGTGACGCTGTGATTGCGCGCGCCGACGCTGCCATGTACCAGGCCAAGCAGAGCGGCAAGAACCGTGTCTGCGTCGCCAGCTAAACCCGCGGAGAGCGGGGCTACAGCGGCGGCGGGCGAAGCACCAGCCCTGGCGCCGATGCGCCGGCGGGGGGCCGCGGCCGCGCTGCGCCACAACTGGCCGGTGCCGGCCACGCTGGCAGCCGGACTGGCCCTGACTTTCGGCCTTACGTGGGGGCTGATACACGCCAGCCGCGAACGTTCGGCACGGGTTTTTCAGGCCGATGTGGCCCACCTGGCAGCCCGCGTCGAGGCGCGCATGACCGCCTACGCCTCGATCCTGGCCGCCGGTGGCGGCCTGTTCGATGCTTCGCAGCATGTTGAGCGCGCCGAATGGCGCGCGTTCGCCAATGCGCTCAAGCTCGACCACAGTTTCACCGGCGTCCAGGGCATTGGCTTTTCCGAACGCATGCCGGCCGCCCTGTCGCTCAAGGAGATCGAATCACGGATCGGCGCGGCGCGCGACGAACCGTTCACCATCCGACCGGACACGCCGCGCCCGGAGGTGCATGCGATCGTCTATCTGGAGCCCGAAGACCCGCGCAATCGGCATGCCATCGGTTTCGACATGTACTCCGAACCTGTGCGGCGCGCCGCGATGGATGCCGCCGCCGCCGGCCCGCACATGCGCATCTCGGCGCCGCTCAACCTGGTCCAGGAGGAGGTGGGTAGTGCAGTCCAGCCCGGCATCCTGATGTTTCATCCGCTCTACTGGAAGGATCGCACGCTGGGGTCGGTGAGCGAGCGCCGCGCTGCCTTGCGCGGCTTTGTTTACGCACCGTTCCGCATGCCTGACTTGATGCGCGCCATCCTCGGGACGGCGGCGCCGGAGTTCGACTTCACGCTAGCGGATCGCGACGCGCAGGCGCCATCCGCAGGCCCCTTGTTCGCGCATTCCTTCGCGCGCGGGCAGGCTGCGGACAAGCCCGGGTGGCTTGCCGCCCGCCAGGCGATCGCGGTGGGGGGGCGGGCGTGGCAGATCGATGCGACGGCACCGCCGCGCTATGGCGCCGCTGCCGATCTGTGGCAGGAACTTGCGGCCGCGCTGGCCGGCGTGATGCTGACGGGCCTGGCCGTGGTGCTGGTCGGCTTCGAGCTGCGCATGCGCGGGCGTGCCGAAGTGCTCGCCGCGGCGATGACGCAGGATCTGCGGCTTAGTCGCGGTCGTTTCGAACGCATGATGAGCGGCACCACCGATGGCGCCTGGGAACTCGATGCGGGCAGCGGCGCCTGTTACCTGTCGCCGCGCTACATGGAATTGCTGGGTTTCGCGCCGCAGGAATATAACGAGATGGCGGGCTGGGTGGCCAAGCGGGTGCATCACGCCGATCGCGTCACGGCACGCCAAGCCTACGCATCCATGATGCGCGGCGAGGACTCCTTCGACATTCGCGTGCGCATGCGCCTGAAAGATGCCAGCTATCGCTGGTTCCGGGTGCGCGGGCGCTGTTTCACCGAAGCCGATGCGCGCATCGTGGCAGGCTCGATGTCCGACGTGCATGCCGAAAAGGAAACCCAGATGCGCGAGGCACGCCTGCTGCAGGTGCTGGCCAACAGCCCTGACATGATCATGACTTTCGATCCGCAGGGCACGCCTACCTATGTGAATGCTGCTGTACAACGGATGTTCGGTGATGCCGCCAGCGTTCATCCCGGCGCCCTGGCCGGTGCGTGCGCGCAGGGCGTGGTCGACCGCCTGTTTGAGCAAGCGGGAGCGAGCGCCGGCCTCAAGGAGTTCCACGAACGGGAAACCGAGCTGATCATCGCAGGCGGCCGGATGCTGCCGGTGTCGCAGACCATCCTGGCACACAGGAACGCCGGCGGAGCGGTGGAGTTCTACTCGACGGTGATGCGCGACGTCACCGAACGGCGCTCGTCGATGGCGGCATTGATGGAGGCACAGGAACGCTTGCAGCGCGCGCTGGACGGCGCCAACGACGTGATCTGGGAATGTCGCGTGCATAGCGGCGAATACTATGTGTCGGAACGCCTGAATCAAATCCTCGGCTATCCACCGGGCCCGCACTTCAACAGCTTCGAACTATGGCGTGCTCCGATCCACCCGGATGATCTGGATGCCCACCTGCGGGCGGTGGAGGCGATGTACGCGACCTTGGCGCCGGTGGTGTGGGATACCCGCATGCGCACCAGCAGCGGCGACTATCGCTGGCTGCGCCGGCGCGGCCGGGTGGTGCTCGATGGCGCCGCTTGCCCCACCATGACAGCAGGCACCATGACTGACATCCATGCGGCGAAACTGGCCGAGGAGGAACTGAAGCTGCATCGCGACCATTTGGCGCAGTTGGTGCAGGAGCGTACAGCAGGCTTCGAGGCGGCGCGACTGGAAGCCGAAACCGAGCGCCAGCGCGCCGAGGTAGCACTCGCCGCGGCGGTGCGCGCCAACTACTCCAAGAGCGAGTTCCTGGCCAACATGTCGCATGAATTGCGCACGCCCATGCACGCGATCATCAGCTTCGCCAATTTCGGCGTTGAAAAGCACGCCCAGGTCGCGACAGACCGGTTGCTGCACTATTTTCGCAACATCCATAAAAGCGGTACGCGCCTCTTGAGCCTGCTCAACGACCTGCTCGATTTGTCCAAATTCGAGGCCGGAAAGATGCTGCTGAATCTGGCGCCCGGCACAGTCGGGGACCTGCTGGCCGAGGCGATTGCGGAGGTTGAGGCGCTGGCGCTGGCGCGCCATGTGCGCTTGATCTGCGCCTGCGCCCCCGGGTTGCCCGGCGTCGACTGGGACGCCACGCGCATGCTGCAGGTACTGCGCAACCTGCTGTCAAACGCGATCAAGTTCAGCCTGGAAGGCGGTTGCGTCGAAGTGTCGGCGCACCAGGCCGCATTGCCCGCCGGGCGACGTGCCGGTGACTCGCGGGTTGCGGGCATCGAGATCCGGGTCAGGGATGCAGGCATCGGTATTCCCGAGGACGAGCTTGAAGCCGTGTTCGACAAGTTCGTGCAGTCGTCCAAGACCAAGACCGGCGCCGGCGGCACCGGGCTGGGGCTGGCGATTTGTCGCGAGATCGTGCTGGCCCATCACGGCAGTATTCGCGCCGAATCCAACCCCGGCCACAGGGCCGGGACCACCTTCGTGGTGAGCTTGGCGCTGGATGGCGGGCAGGCCCGGCGGCGCCAGGCGGCTGCCGTCACGTCGGTGGTGGCCGGAGTGGAGCAGGGCTGATGGCGGGCCGGGAAGGCAGGCGCGCAACGCCGCTGCCGGGCACTGACCCTGTGACCTTGCGTTGGCTGACGGCAAGTACTCTGGTGCTGGGGGCAGGCCTCGCAATCGCGGCCTTGGCATGGGCCAGCGACGGTTTCACGCCACCGCCAAGGTTGCGCGAGATCGGCCTGGCAGCGTTTTTCACCACTGCCGGTTTGCTGACTGCTCTGCTGGCAATGCGCATTGGCGGCGCTCGCGTGCCACTGCGGGAAGGAGAGCGCAATGGTGAGCCCACCTTCGACACGCTCTTTGCCAGAGCACCGATCGGCATGGCGCTGCTGGCTGCGGACGGCAGCATCCTGCGTTGCAATGCGGTGTTTCAAAAGATCACCGGCTATACGGCCGCGGAGCTCGCAACAATGACCGAGCAAACCTTGCGCGTGCCCGCAAGCGCAACGGCTGTCGGAGCGGCATCTGCCGGACTGGCAGGCGGTGAAGACCTGGTCCCCTGCGAGCGGGAATACATGGCACGAGGCGGCATCCGTGTTCCCGTACGCGTGTCGGCGGTGGCGCTTGACGCTGCTGCCGGCGCGGGCCGCTACTGGTGGTTTGTCGAGGACATCACCGCGCGCCGGCAGATGATAGATGCCTTGAAACAGAGCGAATCCGAGGCGCGCATGCTGTCGGCTGCCGCCAGTCATACCGACAGCATGGTGGTGATCACGGACGCCGCCGGCCGGATCGAATGGGTCAATGATTCGTTCCTGCGATTGACGGGGTTCGCGCAGAACGAAGTCGGGGGTCGTACGCCAGGCAGCCTTCTGCACGGGTCGGCTACTGATCGGCAAACGGTTGCCGCGATGCACGCCGCCGTGGCAGCCGGTCGCGCCTTCTCCGTCGAGGTGGTCAACTACACCAGGAAGCGCAAGCCTTATTGGGTGGAGATTGAGTGCGCGCCGGTGTTCGATCACCTGGGCCGCCTTGAGCGTTTCGTGGCGATCGAGCGCGACATCACCGCGCAAAAAGAGGCGGCGCAGGCCCTGCGTGCCAGCCAGGAGCGCTACCAGCGCGCCGTCGAGGGCGCCAGCGACATCGTGTTCGAGCGCGATTTGGCGACTGAAACATTTTTCGTGTCCGAGCGGATTTGCGAGGTACTGGCGCTCGCGCCCGAGGCGATCCCGCAGACTGCCTCAGAGGTCGATGCGTTGATCCATCCGGAAGATCGCGCCTCCCATAAACTGCAGGTCGAAGCTATGCTCCGGGCGCGCGAAACGATCACCTGGGAATCACGCTTCCTGCACGGTGACGGCGGCTTTCGCTGGCTGCGCGTGCGCGGGCGTTGCGTGCATGACGCCTTGGGGCGGCCGAGCTTGACCGCTGGAACACTCTCGGACGTGCATGATGCGCGCCTGGCAAGCGAGGAGTTGCGCCTCATGCAGGTGCGCTATGCGCGGGCAATCGAAGGGGCGAGCGACGGCATCTGGGAGCGTGCGGCGGGCTCTGACTTGCTGCAATGCTCGGACCGGGTGGCCGAGATCCTGGGCTATGCGCCAGGCAGCTTGCCCAACTGCCGCTTTGCGCTCCATGAATTGACCCATCCGGACGATCGCGGGATTGCGCAGAAGGCGATGGCGGCGATGTTCCGTGGCGGGCAGTCGGTCGCATGGGAGGCGCGCATGCGCGGCGCGGGCGGCGCGTATCGCTGGATTCGCGGGCGTGGTCGTGCGGTCCAGGATGTTCAGGGCCAGGTGATTCTGATTGCCGGAACCGTGACCGACATCCAGGAAACGAAGCTGGCGGAAGCCGCCATGCATGCCCTGCAGGCGCGCTACCAGCGCGCGCTGGACGGCTCGAACGACGGTATCTGGGAGCGCGATATCGCCACCGACAGGTTTTACTTTTCGCCGCGCTTCGACGAGATACTGGGCTACCCGCCAGGCGGCATGCCGCGCTTACGCGATCAATGGCTGATGCTGGTGCATCCGGACGATCTGGCGGAACATGATGCCGGCGCCGGCCGCATGCTGGAGGCATCGGCTGCCGCGCAGTGGGAGGCGCGCTTTCGCATGGCAAGTGGCGACTACCGCTGGCTGCGCTTTCGCGGCATTGCTTCGCGCGATGGCGCGGGCTGTCTCGTCGCAACCTCGGGGACCGCGTCGGATATTCATGCGGCCAAATTGGCCGAAGCCGAGCTCAGGCGCCACCGCGACAACCTCGCGCAACTAGTCGAGGCGCGCACTGTCGGTCTGGAGCAGGCCTCGCGCGAGGCCCAGGCGCAGCGCCAGCAGGCTGAACAGGCGCGCGAAGCGGCTGAACTATCGCGCCAGGTGGCGCTGGCGGCGAGCCTGGCCAAGAGCGAATTTCTGGCCAACATGTCGCACGAACTACGGACACCCATGCACGGGATCATCAGCTTCGCCAATTTCGGGGTCGAGAAGTTCGACCGGGTCGAGCCGGCCAAGCTGTTGCACTACTTCCGCAACATCCAGAAAAGCGGCTCGCGGCTTTTGTTGCTGCTAAATGACCTGCTCGACCTCTCGAAGCTGGAAGCCGGCAAGATGCAGATGCAGCGCCAAGCGACCGACCCCTGCAGCCTGATCGAGGAAGTCATCAGCGAGTTCGAGGCACTGGCGCGTTCGCGCGGCATCGAATTGAGCGCCAAACTTGAGGCGCAGCCGCTGCTCGGTATCGATGCCACCCGCATGCTGCAGGTGCTGCGCAATCTGCTGTCGAACGCGCTCAAGTTCACGCCCGCCGGCGGGCGGGTCGCGGTGGCATGCAGGTTGTTGCCAGCTGTGGGCGGTGGCGCACGCGGCCGTCAGCTTGAACTCAGTGTATGCGACGACGGCATCGGCATTCCCGAGGATGAGCTCGAAACCGTGTTCGACAAGTTCGTACAGTCCTCACAGACCAAGACCGGTGCCGGCGGTACCGGCCTGGGTTTGGCGATCTGCCGCGAGATCGTCACCGCGCACGGCGGCAGCATCTGCGCCCGCAACAACCTGCCACCGGCGCACGGGGCGGCCTTCGTAGTTTGCCTGCCGCTGGATGCTTGCGCGCAGGCGCTCGTGCCGGCCCAAGGCGAAGCTTCCTGAGATCAATTTTCGAGCACCGAGAAGAGAGTCCATGACCACCATTTCCGCCACCTCGCCGGTGCTGGGCTCGGACGCCGCCCGCATCTTGCTGGTCGACGACGAGCCGCTCAATCTGGAGATCCTGGCCGAACACCTGGATTCACCCGCCTACCGCACTGAACAGGCGGAAAACGGCCTGGTCGCCTGGGAAATGCTCGATGCCGATCCGGACGGCTTCGATGCAGTCTTGCTTGACCGCATGATGCCGGTCATGAACGGCATGGAGCTGCTCGCGCGCATGCGCGCCGACAGCCGCTTCGTCGCCCTGCCGATCATCATGCAGACGGCAGCCGCCGGCAAGGAGCAGGTTGCCGAAGGCCTGCGCCACGGCGCCTATTACTACCTGACCAAGCCGTTCGAGCGCGACGTGCTGCTGGCGATTGTCGAAGCGGCGCTTGAAATGCGCCGCAACCGTCTTACCCTTGCGGATGAGCGTTTCGATCCGCGCGCTCTGGTCGAGGGCGAATTCCGCTTCCGCACGCTCGGTGAAGCGCGCCGCCTGGCTTCATTCCTGGCGCGCGCCTGCCCGCAGCCCGACGTGACCGTGCTGGGCTTGTCCGAACTGATGATCAACGCGGTAGAGCACGGCAATCTGGGCATCAGCTATCGCGAAAAATCGCAACTCAACGAGAAAGGTGCCTGGCGCGCAGAGGT
Organism: uncultured Burkholderiales bacterium; assembly: GCA_964470865.1. Classification (GTDB taxonomy): domain Bacteria; phylum Pseudomonadota; class Gammaproteobacteria; order Burkholderiales; family JAEUOS01; genus JAEUOS01. The sequence goes on from CAYYFR010000008.1 coordinate 67,563, forward strand.
TGAACGCCGCCTGGCCTCGCCCGAAAATGCCCAGCGCCACGCCAGCGTGCGCCTGGCCAGGCGTGGCGACAACATCGTCTTCACCATCGTCGATCAGGGTGCCGGATTCGACTGGAGGGCTTATCTGGAGATGAGTCCGGAACGCGCCTTCGACAGCCACGGGCGCGGCATCGCCATGTCGC
>CAYYFR010000009.1:0-4474 GCA_964470865.1 uncultured Burkholderiales bacterium
CCAGTTGGCCGCCCGTCATTTCCCCTCCGCCACCTTCCTGACCTCCGCCCGCAGCGCCTCCAGCACCTGCTTGCCGTCCACGCCCTTTTTCGCAGCCTCGACCGCCCACGTGTCCACCAACGAGGCAGTGGCCTTGCGGAGCTGCTCGACCAGGGCCGCGTCAGCGGTGCGAATCTCGACACCGGCCGCGCGCAGCGCCTCGACGCCGCGCTTGTCGGAATCGTCAAACGAGCGGCCGGCCATGCGGCCGAAGCTTTCGCCGGATACCTTTTGCACGGCGGCGCGATCGGCGGCCGACAGGGCGTTGAACTTGCCCTCGTTCATGAAAAGCACAAAGCTGGTGTTGAACATGCCGCCCGGTACCAGGGTCGCGTGTTTGAGCAGGTTGGCGAGTTTGAAGGTGATGATCGATTCGCGCGCGAAGAACACGCCGTCGGCGATGCCCGAGGACAGGATCTCGTAGGACTCGTTGGCCGGCTTCATGATGCCGGACATGCCAAGCGCGGTGCCGACATCGTTGACCACGCCGCCGCCGGTGCGCATTTTCAATCCCGCGAAATCCTCGAACTTCACCAGCGGCTTGCGCGCGGTGAACATGGCGCCCGGGCCGTGGGTGAAGACCGCCAGCACTTTCACGTTGGCGTGCTCGTTGGCCTTGGCCAGGTAACGATCATGGATGCGCTGATACGCCACCGAAAGCGCCTCGGCACTGTCGCCCATGAACGGCATTTCGGCCACCTTGGTCAACACGAAGCGCGCCGGCGTATAGCCTTGCACCACAAATGCCACGTCGGCCACGCCGTCGCGCACCGCGTCGAGGTGGCCGGCCGGCGCCGCCACCGCCTTGGGCAGCATGTTGACCTTGACGCGGCCGGCGGTGGCCTCTTCCACCTGCTTGCCCCAGGGCACCAGCGCGTGCTGCACAAAGGGCGCCTGCTGCGGAATCCATACCGACATGTTGAGTGCGGTCTGGGCGTTGCCGTTGCCGGCGCCAAGGAAGGTGGCGGCAGCGATGCCAAGGATGCTTGCCAGTGGTCTCATGTTGATCTCCGGTGAAGAAAGGTTTGTCGATTTGTGTGGTGCGTGCTTGCGCTTGTGCTTGTATCGATGTTCACCAGGCCACCTCGGTGCCGCGCCCGAGTTGCGCGGCGCGCTGCAACGCCAGTTCGGCGGCTGCCAGGTCGAGGGCGGCGAAGCCCAGCGCCTTGTACATGGTGAATTCGCTGTTGTCCCGGCGGCCGGGTTGTTGGCCGGTCAATACTTCGCCCAACTCGGCCGCGATGTGCGCCGGGGTGATCGCCTGTTCGCGCAAGGCGCCCAGGATATCGCCGGATTCGGCCAGCGCGGCCTCGCGGCGGTCGACAAACAGGCGCGCGCGGGCGATGGTCGCGCCGTCGATCTCGCGCGCCGCCGGTGTGCTGGAGCCGACCGCGTTGAGATGGCAGCCGGCCTTGAACCAGCCCGCGCGGGTCACCGGTTCCAGCGCGGCGGTGGTGGTGCACACCACGTCGGCGCCGCCGATCGCGGCTTCGAGAGAAGCCACCGCAATTGCACCATGCGGGGCGGCCAGCCGGGTGGCGCGCCCATGATCGCGCCCCCACAGCAGCAGGCGCGCCTGCGGCAACACGCAGCGCATGGCTTCGATGTGCGCGCGCCCCTGAACGCCGGTGCCGATGATGGCAACCACGGCAGCGTCGGGCCGCGCCAGCGCGCGCGTGGCCACCGCCGACACCGCGGCGGTGCGAATCGCGGTGAGCGCAGCCGCATGCAGCACGCCCAGCAAGCGGCCGTCGCCCCCATCGTGCACCAGCACCGCTCCCTGGATCGGGTCGAGCCCGGCGGCGGTATTGGCCGGATGCACCGCCATTTCCTTCAAGGCCCACAGGCGCGGGTTTGCCAGGCGCAACACCGGCATCATGGTGATCCAGCCGGGATGGCCGTCGGGCTGTGCGCGCTGGCGCAGCGGGTTGAAATAGCCGCCCTGGGCCATGTCGGTGAATACCCGCTGCATCGCCTCGATGCAGGCGGCCATCGGCAGGCAGGCGCTGACGTCGCTTTCGCTGAGGATGCGCATGGCTTGTTGCGTCAGCCGCGATTGCAGCACTGCAGCACCGGGCGAATCCGCGGTGGCGGGGTCTGTCTGCTGCGCCCGGCCACTAGCGCTACGCCGTCGATCAGCACGTAGGAGATGCCGGGCAGGTCGCCATGCGCGATCGCATCCGAAAGTGTGGTGCCGGCCGAGCCTTCGACCGGGCCGCAGATGGCCAGGTCGGCGGGGCGTCCCGGTGCCAGGATGCCCTCTTCAAGACCATGGGCGCGCGCGGTGTTGCCGGTGGCGATGGCGATCGCCAGCTCCGGCGTCAAGCCGCATACCGAGCAGAGGAAAAGAATGTTGCGCCAGGCGCCGCGCGGGATCACGCCGGTGCCGCCCGGGGTGTCGGTGCCCAGCGTGAGTCGTGCCAGTTTGTTCTGCGCGCTCAGGCGGCGCACCGCGCGCAGGGTCGAGCCATAGTTGCCGGAGGAGCAGATCTCCAGCGCGAAGCTGGTGTTGTCGATCACCTGGTCGAGATCGCTGTCGCTCATCGGAATCGGCCCGCCGCTGATATGCGCGGCGATATCCGGTTGCAGCCAGGAAAGGATCTCGTAGCCGCAGATCTGGCTCGCCCCGGAACGCGACACGCCGCCGGTATGCACCTTGGCGCGCATGCCGCGCGCATGCACCCACTGCATGTAGCGCTGCGCTTCGGCCGGGTCGCGCCCGAGAGGGTAGAACAAGAACTTGACCAGCCTGGCGCCGGCGGCGGCGAGGCGGTCGAAATGGCCCTCGGTCATGCCCGGCACCAAAAGCGCGGTGCCGGCATGCAGTTTGACGCCGCTCCAGCGTACCCGCCCGGTGGTGGCAGCCGTTACCTCCGCCAGCGCGGTCACCAGATCGGGTGTCAGATGGTCATAGTCGAGCCCGGGGGCGTGCAGTTCGCCGGCCGAGAGCATGGTGGTGGTGCCGCCATGCAGGTAGTTGCCGATCCAGCCCAGCGCATCCTGGGTGGGCGTCCATTCGCCCATCACCGGGTGCACATGGCCATCCACCAAGCCCGGCAGCACGGCGGCGCCGGCGGCATCGATCACCGTATCGTAGCCGGAAGCTTCCGGCGGATCGAAGGCTTCGATGCGGCCGTCGGCGATCGACAGGGCGCGCGCGTGCGCGCGCGGCGCGGCCAGGTCGCCGGTGAAGAGTTCGCCGATGTTGTGGATCAGGGTGCGTTTCATGTGTGCGAATAACGGACAAAGGCGTGCGATAATCGGATATTGCGTTCCCTCCGCGCGTGCGGCCCGGCCCTGATCGAATGGCGTGCCGGCACCGCCGCCGCGCCGCCATGCCCGAAATTTCCAAAACCGCCGACCAGACCCTGGCCATTCTCGAATACGTCGCCGAGCACGGGCCGGCGCTCACCGCCGACGTGGCGCGCGCCCTGCAGATGCATCGCACCGTGGTGCACCGTTCGCTGGCGACCCTGCATAGCCGCGGATTCGTGCGCCGGTTGGAGGCGGGCTTCGTGCCCGGCATCACGCTGCTGCGGGTGGCGCAGGCGGTCGAACCGGAACTCCTGGGCGCCGCGCGCCCGGTGCTGGAGCAACTGGCGCGCGCCCATGGCGAGACCTTCATCCTGACCGTGCGCGATGGCGACGAGGCGGTGCAGATCGAGCAGGCCATGGGCAGCCGGCATTTTGTGCGGGTGCAACTGGCGCGCGGCTTCCGCCATCCGTTGCCCAGCGGCGCCAGTGGGCGCGCGATCCTGGCGTTTCTCGACCAGGCCACCATCGCGCGCCTTATCGCGGCCACGCCGGCGCCGCGCAAACTGGCGGTGCTGGTGGCAAACGCTCGTGCCGACGGCCATGCCACTTCGCACGACGAACTGTCGGCCGGCGTGTGCGGCGTATCCGCGCCGATCCTGGTCAAGGGCTGTGTGCAGGGCTCGGTCGGTGTGGTGATGCCGGCGCTGCGCGCTGAACAGAGCGCGAAGTTCGTCAAGCTCATCAAGAAGGCGGCGCTCGAAATCGCCAGGCCGTTGCAGGCAAGCCAGCGCCCGCCGCGCGTTTGACGCCGGCGCGCGGCTCATACCGGGCGCTCCACTTCGACCAACCGCGGGTAGCCTTCGAGCGCTTCATCGATGGCCCGCGCGATGCGCGGTGCGTCGTCGACCGCATGCATCAGCAACAGTGTCAGGCGCGCCAGGATTTCGGCTGTTACCGCTGCGCCGGCCTCGGTCATGCGGTAACACAGGTCGGTGTAGAGATCGTCGAGTTGTTGCGCGTCCAGGCTCATGTCAATGCGGCCTCGCAGCAGTGTTGCAGGGCGCGCCGCACCGCCGCCGGGTCGGCGTGGCTCAACTGCGCCAGCACATGGCCGTCCGGCCGCACCAGCGTCACCTGACCGGGGCGCGCTCCAAGGCGGCGTGCCCCAAGGCGGCGTGCC
>CAYYFR010000009.1:4574-6230 GCA_964470865.1 uncultured Burkholderiales bacterium
CAGCGTCACCTGACCGGGGCGCGCTCCAAGGCGGCGTGCCCCAAGGCGGCGTGCCGCAAGGCGGCGTGCCCCAAGGCGGCGTGCCGCCGGCCCGTCGGCGGCAAGTTCAATCACCCGCAAAGGCGGGTTGCCGGTTTCGAGCTCGCGCAATGCCGCAGCGCTGGCCGCATCGAACACCAGGGCTGAGAAGTGCGGGCCGAGCAGGGCCGACAAGTGCGGACCGGCGGCGGCGATCGGCGCATCCGGCAGGTTATCGCCGGGCGCCGGCGCGCCAGCCACAACTGCGTGATTGGCGCCGTTGAGGGGGGATTGCGGATAGCCGATGGCGCTGCTCTGGCGCGGGTCGACCAGGCTGCGAATCCACTGGTTGCGCTGGGCCAGGCCGAGCACGGCGCCGCGCATCAGTTTGAACGCGGGCGATGGCGGCGCCATGAATTCGCAGCTCTTGGAGGCATGGCGCATGTTTTCATGCATCGCGAAGCGGCGCTCGGCGGTATACGTATCGAGCAGTTCGGTGCGCGCCAGGCCCTTGATCACATAGGCCAGCTTCCAGGCCAGGTTGTGCGTATCGTCGATGCCGGAATTCATGCCGCGCACGCCGAAAATCGGCACCAGATGGGCCGCGTCACCGGCCAGCAGCACGCGCCCGTGGCGGTAACTTTCGAGTGTCAGGCAACTGGCGGCATACATGCTGATCCACACCGGTTGCCAGGGGTTCTTCTCGCCCATCAGTTCGAGGTGGCTTTGCACCCTTGCCAGCACATTGGCAGGCTCGATGGCCTGCTCGGCATCTTCGTCATCGCGCAATTGGTAGTCGAAGCGCCACAGGTCGTCGCGATGCTTGTGCAGGAGCAGGGTGGCCCCCGGGTTGGAGGGCGGGTCGAACCAGGCGCGCCGGCCGGGCGGCAGAGCGCTTTTCATGCGGATATCGACAATCACGTAGCGCCCCTCGTAGCGGGTGCCGAGCATGCGCAGGCCGAGTGCCTTGCGTACCGCGCTGCGGGCGCCGTCGGCGGCCACCAGCCAGTCGGCATCGAGCCGATAGTCGCCTTGCGGGGTGGTGACATCGAGCGTGCAACCGGTGGCGTGGCTATGCACCTGTTTCACCTGGTTTTGCCAGCGCACTTCGATCAAGTCCGGGTATTCACCGATGCGGTCGAGCAGATACTGCTCCACATAACATTGCTGGATGTTGACCAGGCTGGGGAACTTGGCTTCGTGGTCCAGCGGCATTTGCAGGTGGAAAATCTCGGTGGTGCGGAAATAACTCCAGCCCTCGGCCCACGGCAGGCCCTGGCGCAACACCGGTTCGGCCAGCCCCAGCTGATCGAAGATTTCCAGCGTGCGCCGGGTCACGCAGCCGGCGCGGCTGCCGGTGCACACGCTGTCGTCGGCCTCCAGCACCACACATTTGATGCCGTGGCGCGCCAGCCCGAGGGCCATGGCGAAGCCGATCGGCCCGCCGCCTGCGATCACCACCGCGTGGCGCCCGGACTCGCGGCCGTCGGCCAGCGGCGGCAGCACCGGCGCGAAGCTTCTGTAATCGAAGTAGCTGACGAAAGCGGGTTCCATGAAGTGCAGGGTGCCAATGATGGTGCCAATGATGGTGCCGGTGAGCCCGTGGCACAGGCCTCGCCGGGCATGCTATGCTGTGCA
>CAYYFR010000009.1:6330-19256 GCA_964470865.1 uncultured Burkholderiales bacterium
TGATGGTGCCGGTGAGCCCGTGGCACAGGCCTCGCCGGGCATGCTATGCTGTGCAAACTGTCCGGTAATCGGACAACACTGTCCGATTAATGTTATTCAATGTACACGCGCCCGGCTGCATGGTCAAGGCGGCGCGCAAGGGATGCCGCAATGGATGCCGGATTCGACGTGCAAAAACTGAACCACTTCGCCTGGCGCTGCCGCGACGCCGAAGAGACGCGGGTGTTCTATGAAGATGTTCTGGGGCTGCCGCTGGCGCATGTGGTGCGCGCCGACACCGTGCCTTCGACCGGCGAATACTGCCCCTATGTGCACCTGTTTTTCCGCATGAAGGACGGTTCGTTCGTGGCCTTTTTCGACCTCGGCGACGGCAATGCCAGCGTGCCGGACCCCGCCACCCCGGCCTGGGTCAACCATCTCTCGCTCGAAGTCGGCAGCATGGCCGAATTGGTCACGGCCAGGCAGCGCCTGCTCGATGCGCGGGTGGAAGTTATCGGCATCGTCGACCATTACTGGCTGCAGTCGATCTATTTCCACGATCCCAACGGCCTGCGCCTGGAGCTTTCCTATCGCTCCAAGGGGCCTGAGTTTCTCGACGAATGCGAGCGCAATGCGCACCGCGAACTGGCGCGCTGGAGCGCCGACAAGCGCGCCGGCCGCATGGCAGCGCCTGCCATGGCGGCCGGAGTTGCGTGATGGGCACACGCGAACTGGTGGTCATCGACGTCAAGCCGGGCGCGGCGATGGAGTCGCAGTCGGGCATCGCGCAGCTGTGGCCGAAGATCTACGGTGCGATCGAACGCGCGCCCGCTGCGCATACCGCTGCCATCGTGATGCACCCGGCCAGCAACTTCATGGGGCATTATCTGATCGCGCCGCTGGCCTCCGCCGGCATCACCACGCTGGGCCTGAATTCGCGCTACTTGAACAACGATTCGCAGCTGCAGATGGAGCGCGTGATCCAGGACCTCGGGGCGGGCGTTGCCTGGCTGCGCGCCCAGGGTTTCAGGAAGATCGTGCTGATCGGCAATTCCGGCGGCGCCGCCCTGGCCGCGTTCTACCAGGCCCAGGCCGAGAAGCTCACCGCCACCCATACAATCGTGGGCGACGCAACCGGCCTCGCGGCCGCCGACCTGCCGCCGATCGACGGCATCGCGCTCAGCGCGGCGCATCCGGGGCGCTCGCGTCTGTTTGCCGAATGGCTCGACCCCTCGGTGATCGATGAGCGCGATGCGTTTTCCGCCGACCCCGCGCTCGACATGTTCAATCCTGACAACGGCCCGCCGTTCGCGCCCGACTGGCTGGCGCGCTACCGCGCCGCCCAGGTGGCGCGCAACCTGCGCATCGAGGCCTGGGCGCTGGCGCAGTTGCGCTTTGTGCGCGGCCTGCCGCACGGTGTGCGCGACATGGCCTTCATCATTTACCGCAGCGGCGCCGATCCGCGCCACCTGGACCGAAGCCTGGATCCGAATGACCGGCCGCCGGGCACCACCATCTGGGGCGATCCGCGCCAGCTCAACTACGGCGCCAACAATATCGGGCGCTACACCACCATCACTTCTTACCTGAGCCAGTGGGCGCAATCGAGCCCGGCCGACGGCCCCTCGAATCTGGCGCGTGCCGGCGGCCCGGTGTTGCTCATCGAGCACACCGCGGACGCCTCGGTGGTGCCGGTGATGAACCAGTTGTGGGCCGATGCCGCAGGCAGCCGCTTGCAGCGCCACGTGCTCAAGGGCGGCACGCATTACCTGGCCGGGCAGCCGCAGCTGGTGGCCGAATCGGTCGAGGTGATCGCCGCCTGGGCGCAAGGGATATAGGGGGCTCGCATGGCAAGCGCCAACCGGGTTTACGACCCGTTTCCGATCGCGCATCAGGGCCTGATGCCGACGCACGAGCTGCAGTGGGAGCGCATCGCCGCCACGCTGACGCGCCAGGTACTCAAGCTTGGCCGGCACGAGCGGGTGATCGTGTCGGCCGACCCCTATTTCGGCGGTGCCGCGCTCGATGCGGTGCGCTGCGAGATCCAGCGCGCGCGGGCGATCGAGCTTGCCACCATCCTGCACTGGACGCCAACCCTGGCGGCGCTGCGCGCACCGCACGGGCGCTATGCCGACCCGGCTGATGACGCCGCCGAACTGGCGGCGATGCGCGGCCTGTTCGCCGCCGCCGACGTGTTCATCCTCTTGATGAACGATCGGCGCGGCGCCAGAACCCTGGCCACTTCACAATCCGATCTGGTGGTGGATGGCTGGAAACAGGGGCGCTCGGTGCACCTGCACTGGTTCCATGACCCGGCCGTGCACGACCCGGCGCATCCGGTGAATCTGGCGCTGGATCGTGTCAATCAGGCGGCTGTGATCGATGTCGATTACCCGAAGCTGGCCGCCGACATGCAGCGCATCGCCACGCGCATGAGCGGCGCCCTGGTGCGCATCCGCGACCAGGGCGGGACCGACTTGAGCTTTCGTGTCGGCACGCGCTTCCATGTCAATCATGGCGATGCCTCGCGCGAGCATGCGGCCGGCATGGATTCGGGGCGCGACCGCGAGGAGGAAATTCCCGCCGGCAGCCTGCGCACCATTCCCTTGGCCGGCAGCACCGAGGGTGTGCTGGTGTTTCCGCCAGCCAAGGATGGCGAGTCGCCGGCGCTCGGGCGCGGCATGGATTGCCGGCCGTTTGCCCAGGCCGGCCTGCGCTTGGTGTTTCGTAGAGGGCGCATCGTCGCGCTCGAGACCGGTGGCGACCAGCAGGCGCTTGACCGACTGTGGGCCGCCGAGACCGGTGACTGTGACCAATTGGGTGAACTGGTGCTGGGCTGCAACCCGCTGCTTGCGCCGGTTGCCGGCAGCACTTTCCTGCCGCATTACGGGTTCGGTGCCGGCGTTGTGCGTCTGATCCTGGGGGACAACCAGTTGTCGGGCGGTGCCTATCGATCGAGTTTTCATCGCTGGCTGATGTGGGGCGATGCCAGCGTGGAGGTGAATGGCGCCACGCTGGTCGACCGCGGCCGCCTGCAGGATCCATTCAAGCCATGAGCGGGAGCAGGCTATGACATCGCAGGTCTCAAACGCTAGCAGCCTGTCGGGCTTGGGGAGCGTCGGCTGCAAATCGGCCGCAGCGGTCCATTTTTCACCGCCTTCTTGCCCCATAGCTGGGCTATGGGGCGGCGAATGCGGCAAAAACTGTCCTCGCTGGGGCCAATTTTCGCTTTCGACGCCCCAAGTCCGACAGGCTGCCAGGCCGCCATCCGGCGCCGGCGGGGTTTCAGGCGGCGCCCGCGCGCCCATGGGCTGAAGCATGGATTCGCGAATCGAAGACGCACCCCTGGTGCGCGGCGCCGGCAGCTACACCGACGACTTGTGCCTGCCGCGCCAGGCCTACCTGCTGATGCTGCGCTCGCCGCATGCGCATGCGCGCATTGTCGGCATCGATGCGGCGGCTGCGCGCGCCATGCCCGGCGTGCTGGCGGTTTACACCCATGCCGACCTGGCCGCCGAGGGCATCGGCCGCCTGCCCTCGCTGCCACCACTCAAAAGCCGTGACGGTAGCGAGCGCCGCGAACCGCAACGCCATGCGCTGGCGCGTGCGGTGGTACGCCACGTCGGCGACGCACCGGCCTGCGTTGTGGCCGAGAGCTGGGCGCAGGCGCGCGATGCGGGTGAAGCGGTGAGCATCGAGTACGAGCCGCTGCCGGCAGTGGCCGACGGGCGCGCCGCGCTGGCGCCGAACGCTCCCCTCCTGGGTGCGGATGTGCCGGGCAATTGCCTGTTCGACTGGGAAACCGGCGATGCGGCGCGCGCTGATGTCCTGTTCTCCACAGCGCATCGGGTGGTGCGCCTGACCGCCCACAACCAGCGGGTGGTGGCCAATCCACTGGAGACGCGCGCGGTCAATGCGAGCTTCGATGCGGCCAGCGGGCGCTTTCGCGTGGTGGCGGGCAGCCAGGGCGTATCGATGCTGCGCAACCTGCTGGCCGGGGCCTTCGGCCTGGCTGCGGATCGTTTCCAGGTGGTGACGCCGGATGTTGGCGGCGCCTTCGGCCCGAAGTTCTACTTTTATCCCGAGCAGATACTGTGCGCTTTCGCCGCGCGCCGCCTGGGCCGCCCGGTCAAGTGGACCGGCGATCGCGCCGAAAGCTTTTTGAGCGATACCCAGGGGCGCGACCATCATGCCACGCTCGAACTGGCGCTCGACGCCGACGCTCGCATGCTGGCCTTGCGCATGGATGCAGTGGTCAACCTGGGTGCCTACCTGTCGACCTTCGCCCCGGTGATTCCGGCACCGGTGGCCACCGCCGTGCTGCCTTCGGTGTATCGCTTCGAGGCGGTGTACGCGCGGGTGCGCGGCGCCACCACCAATACCGTGCCGGTCGATGCCTATCGCGGCTCGGGCAAGCCGGAGATCCACTTTCTGCTGGAGCGCCTGATCGACCGCGCCGCCGCTGAACTGGGCATCGATCGCGTTGAGTTGCGCCGTCGCAATCTGGTGCCGCCTGAATCCATGCCGTGGCGCAATGCGCTCGGGGTGACCTACGATTCGGGTGATTTCCCGGCCATGCTGCAGCATGCGCTCACGGCAGCGGATTGGGCCGGGGCGGCTGCGCGCAAGGTGGCGGCAGGTGCGCGCGGCATGCTGCACGGCATCGGCCTTGCGTGCTATATCGAATCGACCGGCGGCGCACGCGCCGAACGCGCCGAGATCCGCTTTGATGCCGTTGGCCGGGTCAAGGTGATCGTGGGTACCCAGTCTTCCGGGCAGGGCCACATCGGTACCTATCGCACGCTGGTGGCGCAGCGTTTGCAGATCGCGCCGGATGTGGTGCGGGTGATCCAGGGCGATTCGGATCAGCTTGTGTCCGGCGGCGGCACCGGCGGCTCGCGTTCGCTCTCGACCCAGGGCGCGGCACTGGTGGCGGCGCTGGCGCAGGTAATGGAGCGCGGCCGCGCGGCGGCCGCCGCGCTGTTTGCATGTGACGCTGCCGCTATCGGTTATGCCGACGGCGTGTTCTCCGCCGGCACACGCAGGATCGCGCTTGCCGAGCTGGCGCGCCAGGGCGGCGCGCTCGATGCGGTCGGGCAGATCGAGAACCCGTCGCACAATTTCCCCAACGGCTGCCATGTCGCCGAGGTGGAGGTCGATGCGGAAACCGGCAAGGTGCGCTTGTTGCGCTACACCGTGGCCGACGATTTCGGCAACGTGCTGCAGCCGGCGATCGTGGTGGGCCAGGTGCACGGCGGTGCGGTGCAGGGCATCGGCCAGGCGCTGCTGGAGCATGCCGTGTATGACGCGCAGGGGCAGTTGCAAAGCGGCTCGCTGATGGACTACGGCATGCCGCACGCGCACGACATTCCGCCGATCGCGGTTTCGCTGCACGCTACGCCGTGCACCACCAATGCGCTTGGGGTCAAGGGTGCGGGCGAGGCCGGCGCGGTTGGCGCCGCCGCTGCGGTGATCAACGCGGTAGTCGATGCCTTGTCGGGCTTGGGCATTACCCACATCGAGATGCCGGCCACGCCGGCGCGGGTGTGGGCGGCAATCCAGGCCGCACGGCAGGCGGCGCGATGATTCTGGTGTGCGGTGCCAGCGGGCGCGTCGGCGGCGAGGTGGTGCGCCAGTTGCAGGCCAAGGGCGCCGCGGTGCGCTGCCTGGTGCGCGACCGGCTGCGCGCGCGTACGGCTCTGGGCGACTTCGTGGCCGTAGCGCAAGGTGATCTGGATGAGGGCAGAGGCTTGGGTGCGGCGCTCGACGGCGTGTCAGCCATGTTCCTGATGTCGCCGGCGGGGGCCAGCCTGGAGGCGCGGCAACTGGCCGCGCTGCGCGCGGCGACCGCTGCCGGAGTCGCGCGTGTCGTCAAGCTTTCCGGTTCGGCCTGGACCATGCAGCCCGGCCGCATGACATCGACCGGCGCCGCGCATGCCGAAGTCGAGGCGGCGATCAAGGCCAGTGGTGTCGCGCATGCATTCCTGCGCCCCAACGCCTTCATGCAAACCATGCTGGTGCGGCTGCGCGGCGAGCTCGCAGCCGGCGATCATTTCGGGCTCGCGTTGGGCGCCGCGCGCGTAGCACTGATCGACGTGCGCGATATCGCCGCCGTTGCCGCGCATGCCTTGACCGCGCCGGCCGCGGGCAACAGCGCGCTCGAATTGAGCGGGCCGCAAGCCTGGTCGGGTGACGAGATCGCCGCCCTGGCAAGCACGATTCTCGGGCGCACTATCGCCTATCGCCCGGTGCCATGCGAGACGGCGGTGGCCGCTGCCGCGGCGCGCGGCGAACCGCCCTATGTGCAGCAGCACCTGCGTGAAGTTTTCGCGCTGATGGCGGAGGGCGCGGCCGCGCAGGTCACTGACACTGTAGGGCAGATGACAGGCAGCACGGCACGTCCACTGACGGCGTGGCTGCGGGAAATCCTGGGGCCGGTCGGGCGCTGACGCGATCCGCGCCGAGGGCGGCGTGCGGAGCAATCGTGGCGCAGGGGTTTTCTCACCACGCAAGCCTGGCATGCTTTTGCGCAGCGCCGATCAAGGCCTGCGTCTATTTTGCATCAGGCGATGCAACTGCGCCGACCATCCGGCGTTGAGCTGCGATCAGCAGGCGATGACGCTCTCTGTGTGGCACGAAATGCACCGCGATGCAGTTGGCGCTGGCGCGGTGGAGAGCGGCTTTCCCGATGCGCCAGACTTCCCGCAGATTCGGTCGGTGGCTTCAAGGGTAGGTAAGTGGCATATGATTCCTGCTCTTGACTTGTGCGGGGGACGCCATCGAAACCGTCGTATCGAAAGGGGCAGGTCGTGATCCCCAAGTGCTTGCACGACCAGTGTTGACGCGCGCTTGATCAAGCGCGCGCCGCGCAGTTTTGCCCGGCCGATCGTGGCGCTGCCAGCCGCGCATCGCCGATTGGCGTGTGGGCATGGCCAAGCATCGTCATCCTCGAAGGCGGGCGCAAAAATGAATCTGGCGATTTGGCTTGTTGGCATCTTGCTAGGCTGCATCCCGGGGTTCGCAGCGATGGCCTACGAGAGACCCGCCGCGATCGTGACCGACATGCAGGGTCGCGCAACATTGCTGCGCGGAGCGCAGCCGGGGCCGGTGGCCTTGCTGACCGAGGTCGGCGACGGCGACGTGCTCCTGCTTTCGCCCGGCGCAAAGCTGGCGCTGATCCACTATTGGCCCGGGCATGAATACGCGCTGAAAGGGCCGGGCAGGGTGCGAATAGGCCATGGCTCACTGGAGACACTCGCCGGCCCGCCACCCGAACGCGACTTGCGCCGTGACGGGGTGCGCGTCAATCCGTCCGGGTTGGTCCAAGCCGGGGTGCCGATCCGCGATCGCGCGTGGGCACCATTCAGGCTTGTTCACCCTGTTGGTGTGCGCTTGCTTGATCTGCAAGCGGAGTTTCATTGGGAGATGCCGCAGGCGGGCACCGAGGTCAACTTTTCATTGTCCACTGACAATGGTGCGGTGCTCTACGAGGTACACACGCGCGAAGCGCGGGTCGTGCTGCCCGCTACGGTGCGGCTCGCCCCGGGCGCGCGCTATGCCTGGCGCGTCGCCACCAGCCAGGGCCAGGGGCCGGAGCAGAGCGCGATTGCCGGGTTCGCGACGGCAACGGTCGAACTCGCGGAAGAGGTGCGACGCTTGCGCCCGACTGAGCGTGCGGCAGTGTCTGATCTGGTGGCATACGCATTGTGGCTCGGGCAGGAGCGACTGCAGGGCGAAGCGGATCGGTATTGGCGGCTGGTCCAGCAGCGGCGCCCCGGCGAGCCGGCCGTGGCGAGGATGATTGAATCGCCGCTCGACGGCCGCCCTTGAGACTGCCGTTCGCAGGCTTGGCCTGCGGGCGCGGCAAATGCCGGCATTGCCCGCAGGCGGTGGCGGGACAGCAACCCCGCGACACCGTCCGGGCGATCGCTAGCGCTTCGGGAAAAACGCGTGGGCGTAGGTGCGCTCGTCGGTACGGCCGACATAGTCGATCGCACGCTTGGCCGCCCAGGTGGTGACCTGGTGATGCACCGGCACCAGCGCGGCATCATCCACCACGATCTTGACCGCGTCCTGAAACAGTTGCGAGCGTTTCCTGTCATCCACGGTGCGCAGGCCTTCTTCCATCAACGCATCCATTTTCGGGTTGCAGTAGGAGGGGTAGTTGATCACGCCGAAGCCTTTTTCCTTGTTTTCGCAGGCGACCAAGGCGCGCAAGGGCGATGAGGCCTCGCCGGTTTGCGCACCCCAACCGACGAGAGTCACCGAGAATTCCTTCTTGGTGCCGCGCGGGAAATAGACCGCCAGCGGCATCGCGTCCACCTTGGCCTTGACACCTACGCGCGCCCACATCTGTGCGATGGTCTGCATGATCTGGTCGTCGTTGACGTAGCGGTTGTTGGGGCCGTGGAAGGTCAGCGCAAAGCCGTTCGGATAGCCGGCTTCGGTCAACAGTTTCCTGGCACCGTCGGCGTCGTATACCGGTTTCAGGGTGGGGTTGTGGCCGAAGAGCGCCGGCGGCACCAGGTTGGCCGTGGGCAGCGCCAGGCCTTCCATCAGGCGGTCCCTGATGGCGTCGCGGTTGACCGCCATCGACAGCGCCTTGCGCACGCGGATGTCGCGCAGCGGGTTCTTGTCCAGCGGCTTGCCGTCGTTGTCGAACACGAAAGGGCTCTTCTCGCGCTGATCCAGGTTGAAATAGATCATGCGGTGCGAAACCTTGGAAAAGAAATTCAAACCCTGGTTTTCGCGAATGCGTTTCAAGTCGGCGGTCGGCACGTTTTCGATCGCATCCACATCGCCGGAGAGCAGCGCGGCGACGCGCGTCGGGTCGGCGGCGATGAAACGCAGTGTCACCTTGCCCCAGGCCGGCTTGTTGCCCCAATAGGCATCGTTGCGCTCGAGTTCGACGCGGTCGTCGCGCGCGAAGCGCACGAACTTGAACGGGCCGGTGCCGGACATGCCTTTGCCCGCAGCGAAATCCTCGCTTGCCAGACCCTGGGGCAGAGCGCCCGCGGTGGCCTTCTTGCTGACGATGAATACCGCCGTCAGGTCGGGCAGCATCAGCGGATACGGCGTCGCGGTCCTGAAGCGGATGGTCAGCGGATCGATGATCTGCTTGGAGACGATCGCCTTGGTGTAGGAATCGAAGCGGCCGGGGCTGTTGGCGATCAGCGGAATGCGGTCGATCGACCAGGCCACGTCTTCGGCGGTGAAATCCGAACCGTCATGAAACTTGACGCCGCGGCGCAGCTTGAATTCCCAGGTGAGATCGTCGACCAAGCGCCACGATTCGGCCAGGCCGGGCATCGGCTTGCTGTCCGGATCCATCTTGACCAAGGTCTCGAACATGTGATCGGAGACATTGATGTTCGGAAACAGGTTGAAGAAATGCGGGTCCATCGAACTGGGCGGCGCGCTCATGGCGAGGCGGAAATCCTGGGCCTGGGCGGTGCCCATGCCGATGCCGAGCATGAGGGCGGCCGCGGCGAGTGCGTGGCGAAGCGGGTGACGTGACATCGGAAGCTCCTGGGGTGGGTGGTGGCGACGTGACGGCCGGGCGACGGCGTTTATAGCAGAAAAGGCGGGCGTTGCGGTACTGCCAGGCCAAGCACCTCAAAGTGCGTCATTGACTTGCACTGTGACCCAAGCCGCATACTGGATCGCGCCGCCGTGGCGTGGTGCGCCGTACCGCCGAGGGGATGTCTCGCACGCCGCGGCTCATCGGCCATGCTTGATCGCCGCGTCGACGTGTTCGCGGTTCAACGCGGGTGCGAAAAGCCCGATGAAGTCATAGGTGAAGCCGCGCAGGTACGCGGCTTTGCGTAACGCCATGTAGGTGGTGCGTTCGTTGAACAGGTGCCCGGCGTCGATCCGGCGCAAATGGCGGTCGCGCTTGTCGTCAAAGGCGATGGAATTGAGAATGCCGATGCCCAGGCCCAGTTCCACATAGGTCTTGATCACGTCCGAATCGATCGCCGAGAGCACGATGTTGGGCGTCAAGCCCTGCGCCGCGAAGGCGTTGTTGATGGTCGAGCGGCCGGTGAAGGCGCTGTCGTAGGTGATGATCGGGTAGACAGCCAGCCCCTTGAGCGTGAGTTCGCCTTGCGTCAGGAGCGGGTGTCTGGGCGGCACCACCACCACATGATGCCAGCGGTAGCAGGGCAGCGCGATCAGCCCCGGGTGGTTCTCGATGCTCTCGGTGGCCACCGCGATGTCGGCCTCGCCATCGATCACCATGGCGGCGATTGCCGGCGGCGTGCCCTGCACGATCGCCAGCCGCACTTTCGGATAGCGGCGCTTGAATTCGCCGACCGCCGGTGGCAGCGCGTAGCGCGCCTGGGTGTGGGTTGTGGCGATGGTCAGGCTGCCCGACTTCTGGTCGGCGAATTCGGTTGCGGTTTGCTTGAGGTTTTCGGCCTCCTGCAGCAGGCGCTCGATCACCCGCAACACCGCGCGGCCCGGCTCGGTCAGTTGGGTGATGCGCTTGCCGAAGCGCACGAAAATCTCCACCCCGAGCTCGTTTTCCAGCTCGCGGATCTGCTTGGAGACGCCGGGCTGCGAGGTATGCAGGGCGGCGGCGGCGGCTGTCAGGTTGAGCCCCTGGCGCACGGTTTCGCGCACATAGCGCAGTTGCTGGAAGTTCATGTTGTCGATCGCCCCCAAAAACATGAGAGCCTCGCCAAAGGCATGTTTTTGTCATGCATCATGCAGTTCTCAATAATAACAATGCATTTGATCGATGCGGGAGTTTAGCGCATACGGTTATTAGAGGAAGCCACAACCGGGGCGCGTTTTTGCTGCGTGCTATTATTTTTGGTCCATGAATGTCGCCCCCGCATCGCCCGAAAGCGCCGCCGACTACCGTTTGCTTTATGTCAGCGTCGCAGGGTCGATGCTGCTGCATCTGGCGATCGTCGCAGGCGTGCAGCGCGCGCCGCCGAAAGAGCCGCCGCCACGCATCACCGCGACGCTGCGCGAAGTCGCGCCACCGGCGGCGTCCCTGCAGCCAGCGGCGCCAACTCCGCCTGTGCCCGAACCTGCGCCAGCGCAACCGGTCGCCACACAAACCCCGCCGCGGTCCAAACTGGAGGCACGCGCGCCAACGCCGCCGGATACCAGGAAGGCGGCACCCAAGGTCGAAGAGCGGCCGCCCGAACCGCGCCTGATCGCTCCGGCGGCGCCGGCCGCGCCTGCGCCGGCGGTCGCCGCCGCCGTCGCTCCGGCCGAGGCAAAGCCCGAGGCCAAGGCGGAGGCCCGGGCCGAAACCCGTGTCGAGCGCGAAGCCCCGCGCCCGGCAACGCCGCCCGCGCCCGCGCCGGCACCGGGCGAACCATCGGAGCGTGAACTGGTCGGTCGCTACCAGCAACAACTCGCCGACATCATCGAGACCCGCAAGCTCAAGCGCTATCCGAACGATGCGATGCAAAACGGCTGGGAAGGCGCCGCCACGGTCCTGCTCAAGATCGGCACCGACACCAAGATCGCCGGCGTCGAGATCGCGGTGTCGTCCGGGCACGAGATTCTCGACGAGCAGGCACGCATCTCGATTTCGAAGGCCAAGCCCTTCGTGCAGGTGCCCGAAGGGCTCAAGGGCAAGATGTTCGAGGCGCGCGTGCGGGTGGTGTTCAGTTTGAAGAATTAGGTTGGAAGAGGCTGCGGTTGCGCTAAATCACCGGAAAAATCATCGCGGCTCAACCAAAAACTTGCGCGCGTCGCGCCCTTCAAACTTTCGCCTATTCGCTCCTTCCAGCCCGGTCACGGAGGAGAAGAAAGGCCGAACGAAATTGAAGATAAAAGCGGCTTTCGTGCCAGGCGATCCCTGGGAGAAACGGACCGTGTCAGAAATGATTCAAATCGATTCGAACCAGTTTCAACAGTCCGGCTTCGCCAGCCGCGGATATAAACCGACCTGCGCCCGTCTGGCTAGACCGAGGTTCCTCGTGGCAGCGGAAGACTTTCCAAATAGACTGAATCCGGATCGAGGTCGATTCCACCTGCATCAGTGCGGCGGAATCGACAGGAAGACATCGTTACTCGACCGCAACGACATACAAAGGCGTGCCACGGTGAAAGAACGGTGGAGAGGGCCTGGCTCGAACCACGCCTGGCAATTCAGTCTTCTGGTCTTGACGCCGAGGTTCAAATAGCGACGGTTCTTCTGGTCCGGCGCACGGCGCGGCCTTTGCCACGCGCTACAAAAAGCATGGCGCCGGGCTTGGGTTTGCGATCATCAATCCACGGGCCACCGCCGCGCCTGATTTTCCGGTCGTCACCAACGCCACGGCCCCGGTTTCTCGAGCCATCCGACATGCAGTTGTGCTGCATCGAGCGCTTGCGCACCCGAGGCGAAAGAAAGGTGGGAATACTTGCCCAAGGATTGCCAACTTCCACTGCCGTCGACTTCGTGGCGATACTCTTCAAATCCGAATGTGCCATCGGCGCGCACGAAGACGTCGACACAATGGGAGCGAAACGTATCTTCGAAGGACGCGAGGACTTTTCTGCTCATGCTGCGCCGCCGGCGACAAAAGTGGAGCAAGAACCGACTTTTCGCGTCAGGCGATGCCGGGCCGATGGCGTGGCGAAGCGGCGCCGAATCTGGAGCGCAACTGGAACCGATTCGCTTGTCGCGCAGCACAAGAAGGGCTTGTATATGGGCCCATTCTTGTACGCCGTCGAGACAATTCGGCCGTAGCGCTCGGGCTTCAGCCAATTCACGTCTACAAAAAATGCTGGCATTGCATGCATTGCTGTCGCAATTCGGCAAAGAGGCGCCTTTCCATGACAACACTGACCATTCGCAACATCGAGCCCGCCATCAAGGACAAACTGCGCATGGTCGCAGCTTCGCATGGCCGCTCGATGGAAGAAGAGGTTCGCACCATTTTGCGTAACGCCTTGGCGCAGCCGGCGGCGCCCGGCGGCTTGGGCAGCCGTATTCATGC
>CAYYFR010000009.1:19356-32932 GCA_964470865.1 uncultured Burkholderiales bacterium
GTAACGCCTTGGCGCAGCCGGCGGCGCCCGGCGGCTTGGGCAGCCGTATTCATGCTCGCTTTGCGGCCCTGGGTGGGGGTGGACCTTGACTTGCCCGCACGCACCGATGCCGCTGGCGCCGCGACGTTTGAAACTGGCGCTGCCGCGTGATCATTCTGCACACCAACGTGGTGTCGGAAATCATGCGCCCGCGGCCCGCTGCGGAAGTGCTGGCCTGGCTGGACGCGCAGGCCGCCAACGAGCTGTGGCTGACATCATCAATCCATGGGGCAGCGGCGCGCCCTAGCAACCTGTCGGGCTTGGGGAAACGTCGGCTGCAAATCGGCCGTAGCGCTCAGCGCGCCGCGCTCGCCACCTGCGCGAACGCCACCACATGATCGACCTCCAGGCGGATGCCGATCTTCTCGCCGACAGCGTGATTGTGGTGCGAGGGCACCAGCGCGAGCACCTCGCGGCCCGAGGGCAGGCGCAGCGTGTACAAGAACTCGGCGCCACGAAAGGCCTTGCGCAGCACTTCCGCCTGCAAGGGGGAGGCATCATCGTGGATTACATCGTCCGGGCGCAGCAGCACGTCGACTGCGCAGCCCTTGCCGCAGGCGTCACAACCCTGGTGGCAGGGCATGGGGATGTCGCCTGCGAGCTCGCCGAGTTCGATCTGCACCTGGTTGCCGGCAAGCACCTTGCCCTTGACGAACACACCCTGACCGATGAAGTCGGCGACAAAGCGATTGGCCGGGCGGTGATACAGGTTGTAGGCGGCGTCCCATTGCTCGATCCGGCCCTGGTTCATCAGGCCGATCACGTCGGCGATCGCGAAGGCTTCGTGTTGGTCGTGGGTGACCAGAATCGCAGTGGTGTTGGCGGCCTTGAGAATTTCGCGCAATTCCAGGCTCAGGCGCTCGCGCAACTCGGTATCGAGGTTGGAAAACGGCTCGTCCAACAGCAGCAATTCGGGCCGTGGCGCGAGTGCGCGCGCCAGGGCGACACGTTGCTGTTGCCCGCCGGAGAGCTCGTGTGGAAACTTGGCCGCGTTGCTGCCAAGACCGGTAAGCTGCAGAAGCTCGGTGACGCGCGCCTCACGCGGGGCGCGGTTCGCGCCCGCAAGGCCGAAGCCTATGTTGGCGGCCACATTGAGGTGCGGAAACAATGCGTAGTCCTGGAACACCATGCCGATTTGTCGCTGCTCGGGAGGCAGGGTCAGACCCGGGCGGCTGATCACGCGCCCGTCAAGGCGTATCTCGCCTGCCAGCAGCGGCTCGAAGCCGGCCACCGCGCGCAAGGCGGTGGTCTTGCCACAGCCGCTGGGACCCAGCAGGCAGCCGATCTGGCCGCGCGAGAGCTGAAACGAAACGTCGCGCACGGCGTCAATCCCGGCGTAGGCTACGCGCACGCCGGAAAGTTCGAGTAGCTGTGGGCTTGCTGCCATCATCGTTCCCGGAAGGTGGAGGCGTGGAAAGAGGCGCTTGATCGCCGCGGTTGGTATCCGATCGCCTGCACCAAGCGGCTTGCCGCAGTGAGCGCCAGTGCTCCAAGGCAAATGCGACGCTCACACCTTGTTGATTATAATTCGCATTTGCATTCAAAGCGACATGGCCTCGGCGTACACGCACCCAGATCGCTTCGGCCTGCCGTGCTCACCGGGCCTTTCGCCCAATCCCGTGCCCACGGTTGACGCAACCCCGCCTGCATGACCTCCAGCCGAATCCTGCATCTACTGGCCGCCGCAGCCGCGCTCATGATTCTGCTGCCACTGGCGGCGGTGGTGCTGCTGGCCATTGGTGGCTCCGGAACCGCAACGCCCACAGGCGCATGGGCGCACCTGGTGGAGACCGGCCTCGCGACCTATACCCTCAATTCGCTCGGCCTGATCCTGATGGTCGGCGTTGGTGTGATCGCGGTCGGCGTGGGCGCGGCCTGGCTCACCGCCTTGTGCGAGTTTCCCGGCCGCCAGTGGCTGCAGGCGGCGCTGGTGCTGCCGCTGGCGCTGCCGGGTTATGTGATCGCCTACGCCTACACCGACTTTCTGCAGTTCGCAGGCCCGGTGCAAAGCGGCTTGCGCGACCTGGTCGGGGTCGATGGCGCCGGCTGGAAGGCCGCCGGCTACTGGTTTCCCCAAGTACGCACGCTGCCCGGTGCCGCGCTGATGTTCGTACTGGTGCTCTACCCCTACGTTTACCTGCCGGCGCGCGCGGCGTTTGCCACTGGCGGTGCCAACCTGACCGAGGCGGCACGCAGCCTGGGCCTGGGCCCGTGGGCGGCTTTCACGCGGGTGGCGCTGCCGCTGGCACGCCCGGCGATCGCCGGTGGCTGCGCACTGGCATTGATGGAAACCCTGGCCGACTACGGCGCGGTGGCGCATTTTGCGGTCGATACCTTCACCACCGGCATCTACAAGGCCTGGTTCGGCCTGGGCGACAAGGGTGCCGCGGCGCGCCTGGCCTGCCTGCTGTTGGGCTTCACTCTGTTGTTGGTGAGTATCGAGCGTGCCAGTCGCGGACGCGCGCGCTTCGTCACCACAAGTGCACGTACCGTGCATGCCGCGTTCCGCTTTCGCGGTTGGCGCGGCGTGGCCGCAGCCTGCGCGGCGGCACTGCCGGTGTTGCTGGGCTTCGCGCTGCCGGTCGCGATTCTGCTGCGCCTGGCCTGGCGCGACGCCCTGGTACTCGAGTGGGGCCGCTTTCTGACGTTGGTCGGCAACAGCCTCAAGGTGGGCTTGCTGGCGGCCGCAGTGGCGGTCGCAGTGGCGCTGTTGATCGCCTACAGCACCCGCCTGGATCGTCGCATGCAGGGTTTGGGCCGGGTGGCCGCCTTGGGTTATGCGGTGCCGGGCGCGGTGATCGCGGTCGGCGTGCTGGTGCCGTTGGCGGGCTTCGACAACTGGCTCGATGCGCTGATGCGCCAGACCTTCGGCGTGAGCACCGGCCTTCTCATCACCGGCAGCGTGGCCGCGCTGGTGTTTGCCTATGTGGTGCGCTTTCTGGCGGTGGCGATGAACAACATCGAAGCGGGACTGGCGCGGGTCACCCCATCGATGGACGATGCCGCGCGCGCCATGGGCCTGGGTGCCGGCGCCACGCTGCTGCGGGTGCATGCGCCGCTGATCGCACGGAGTCTGTTTATCGCCGCGCTGCTGGTGTTTGTGGATGCGCTCAAGGAACTGCCCGCCACACTGGCGGTGCGGCCATTCAACTTCGATACCCTGGCCACCCATGCCCATACGCTGGCCAAGGACGAACGGCTGGGCGAGGCGGCGCTGCCGTGCCTGGCGATCGTGCTGGTGAGCCTGGCACCTGTGCTGCTGGTGTCGCGGGCGCTGGGGCGGCGGCAGCGTTGAGCGGTGCCTGCCTGCGTGCCGACGCGAGCATCACAGGCGGCCCATGTCTTGCCTGAGGGTTGATCGGGCGCCCATGGCGGGGCGCATCGGCGACCACGCTTGACCAAGCGAGTGCACTGTCCGACACTGTGTGCTTCGCAGTCAAGCAAAAACAAAAGGAGACAAGCATGATCGGAGAACCAGTCGCGCTCACCATTCGCCGCAACATCGAGCGCCCCGCTGCGGCGCTGTTGAAGGCGTTTCGCGGCGCGCCCAGCGGCTTTGTAACCGACGCACACAACGGCCAGGGCTGTCTGGACCATGGCATCAAGCCGATCGACAACAAGATGAGGATTTGCGGCCCGGCGCTGACCTGTTTTTGCTCCCCCACCGACAACCTGGCGGCGATGGCGGTACTGGACTTCGCGCGCAAGGGCGACATCATCGTGATTGCAGCTAAGAACGACCAAAGCGCCGCGGTGATCGGCGACCGCTGGGCGCTGTGGGCGCGCAAGATCGGCGTCGCCGGCGTGGTGTGCGACGGCCTGGTACGCGACATCGAAGGCCTCCTGGAAGTCGGCCTGCCGATATTCGCGCGCGGCATTTCACCCAATTCGGGCTTCAAGCACGGCCCAGGCGAGATCAACACGCGGGTCTCCTGCGGTGGTATCGCGGTCGATCCCGGCGACATCATGGTTGGCGATTCCGACGGTGTGGTGGTGGTGCCGCAGGGCGCGGCCGCGCATGTCGCCACCCGTCTGGCGCAAGTCTCGAAGAAGGAAGCAGCGATGGATGCCAACCTGCGACGCGCCAAGTCCATGCATTTCTGGAACGAGGCCGAGACCCAGGCACGCGGCGGCGTGCGCTATCTCGACTAGGGCACGCGACGTGCTACTTCCATTTTCAGGAGGCGGAGTTGCTGTGACCAGGCCCAAGCCATGAACTTCCGGCAGGCTCTCAACGTGCATGACCTGGAGCGCCTGGCGCGCCAGCGCCTGCCGGCCGGCGTGTTTGGTTTCATCGCCGGCGGCGCCCAGGACGACAGCACGCTTGCCAACAATCGCGCGGCGTTCGAACGCATTCGCCTGAAGCCGCGCGGCCTGGTCGATGTTTCGCAAAGGTCGCAGGAAGTCACCCTGTTCGGGCATCGCTTCGCCAGCCCGTTTGGCATCGCGCCCATGGGCATCGCCGGGATCGCCTGTTTCGAGGCCGATATCGCGATGGCGCGCGCGGCCGCGCGCATGAACGTGCCCTTCGTTCTGTCAAACATGGCGACCGTGCCGATGGAGCGCGTGGCGCGCTCCTGCGATAGCGTCAAGTGGCTGCAGGTCTACATGCCGGCTGAGCGCGAGCGCGCCGCCGCATTCGTCAAGCGCGCGGCCAACGCCGGCTTCCAGGCGCTGCTGGTCACCATCGACGTGCAGGTGGGTGCGAATCGCGAAAACAACCTGAGGAGCGGCTTCACGCTGCCGCTGCGGCTCAATCCGAAAATCGTGCTGGATGGCCTTCTGCATCCGCGCTGGCTCACCGGTGTGCTGGGGCGCACCCTGATGGCCGGTGGCGTGCCGCGCCTGGAAAATTCCGCCATGTTCGAGCGGCCCTCAATGCTGGCTTCCGCCAGCCCGACGATTCGTTCAAGCGGTGACCGCGTCGACTGGGCTTTCATGCGCTGGCTGCGCGAGCAATGGCGCGGACCCCTGCTGATCAAGGGGGTGCTGCATGCGGCCGACGCGCGCGAGGCGGTCGCGGTCGGGCTCGACGGCGTGGTGGTCTCCAATCATGGCGGGCGTCAACTCGATGGCGCGGTGGCGTCCATCGAGGCGCTGCCGCAGGTCGTCGCCGCTGCCGACGGACACCTGACGGTCATCCTCGACAGTGGAATCCGCCGCGGCGGCGACATACTCAAGGCCTTCGCGCTGGGCGCCAACTTCGTGTTGTGCGGGCGAGCCGCCCTGTTTGGCGCCGCCGTCGGCGGCGAGGCGGGTGTGCTGCATGCGCTTGGAATTCTCGAAGCGGAGGTAGGGCGCGACCTGGCGCTGATGGGCTGCGCCGGCATGGCTGCACTTTCCGTCGACAGTGTTGAAGCGCGCCATCTGCAGGTGGCGCACGGCTGAACACAGGTAACCGGGCGCAGACTGCCCGGCTTACGGCTGGCCCGGCAGCCGATAGACTGAACCAGTTCCGCCTTTTACGATGTTTTACCTTTTGGGTGACCTTGCTTGACCATTGCTCGCTTGCGGATGCCGGTCTGGCGCGTTTAAGCTGTCGTCATCCAACCCTCGAGGGTCGCGATCATGTTCAAGTTCGATCTGGAACAAACACAGGACATACCGGTAGTTGCGGAAATTCCGCAGTCTTCCGCAATGCCGGGAGCGGCGCAAGTCCGTGGTGCGCAGGATGCGAACGAGCGCATGGTCCGGCTCGAAGCCCGCGTCGAGGCACTCGAACGGGCGCTGGCCTTCGTCACGGCAAATAACGGCGCCCTGGAGGCACTTGACGCATGCGCCAGGACGCAAAAACTGGCGCAGCTGATTGGCGGTGCCGAAACGGCGCCCGCCGCGGCTGCGCAGGCTGCCGCGCCGGACAGCCGTTCCACGCTCGATGGGCTGAGCATCACCGCCGCCTTTGCTTCGCTTGACCTGCGGGTGGCGGAAGCCGCCGCCGCCGAGATTTCGCTGGGGCGCAACAGCAACGCCGGCCCGCCCATGATCGAAATCGACGCCTCGCTGATCGACAAGGCCTTCGCGCGCCCGCCGCCGGAAAAGCTCAGTGTTCGAGCCGCACTCGAGGACCTGCACCCGAAAATCACCGAGCGCGTGACCGGCACCTGGCGCACCGGCGAACTGTTGCAGTACCTGAAGAAACTGATCGTCGACGAGCGCGGTGACCGCGCCGGATTTGCCCCGGCGGTGATGAGTGAATTGCTGCTCTTGAGCGCGATTCTCGAAGCCCCGGAGGAGCAGGACGCCTGGGCCGCCAACCCGCGCCCGCTGTGATTGAGCGCCTGAGCCGGTTCAGGCGCAGATACGCTCGACCAGGCGGTCCATGAACGATTCGCATTGTGCCAGTTGTTCGAGCTCGCAATATTCGTTGGGCTTGTGGGCCTGTTCGATCGAACCCGGGCCGCAGATGATCGAAGGCAGCCCGGCCCTCTCGAAGAGCCCGGCTTCGGTGGCATAGGCCACTTTCGCGGTGTGCGGGTTGCGCGCCAGCGCGATCGCCAGTTGCGTCACCGCGTCTGTATCAGCACTGTTCGAGCCCGGCGCGTCCGAGGTCAGGCGAATCTCGATGCCGGCTTCCGCCGCCACCTTTTTCATTTCCGGTTCCAGCGATTGCGCGAAGCCGCGCACCTCGCTTTCGATGGCGTCGGGATTGGCGCCCGGCAAGTAGCGGAACTCCCAGTCGAACACGCATTCGCGCGGCACGATGTTGGTGGCGGTACCGCCCTTGATGGTACCGGTTTGCAGGGTGGTGAACGGCACGTCGAAGCCGTTGTCACGCGGCTCCAGCTGGCCCATGCGATCGGCCACATGGCGGATGTAGGTGATCATGCGCGCGGCGTATTCGATCGCGTTGACGCCCTGCGGGGTCAGTGCGGAATGCGCTTCGCGGCCATGCACCACGCAGCGGAACGAGCGCTTGCCCTTGTGCGCCACGATCACCTGCATCGAGGTCGGCTCGCCCACGATGACGCCGGCGGCCTTGAAGCCCTGGCGCCCGAGTTGCTCGATCAGGCCGCGCACGCCCACACAGCCGACCTCTTCGTCGTAGGACAGGGCGAAATGCAGTGGCACCTTCAAGTCGGCGGCGACGAACTTCGGCGTCATCGCCAGCGCCACGCCGATGAAGCCCTTCATGTCGCAGGCGCCTCGCGCATACAGCCGGCCATCGCGGATGCTGGCCTTGAACGGATCGCTATCCCAGGCCTGGCCATCGATCGGCACCACGTCGGTGTGGCCGGAGAGCACGATGCCCGGTGGTTGCACCGCGGCCGGGCCGTTCCTGCCATGCACGGTGGCAAACAGGTTGGCCTTGCGGCGCTCCGCGTCATACACCAGTGTCGATTCGACCCCGTGACCCGAAAGCCAGTCACGCACCCATTCGATCAGGCCCAGGTTGGATTCACGGCTGGTGGTATCGAAGGCAATCAACTGTTCGATCATCGCCATCGATTCGGCGCGGATCGGGCTCAAGGACTCGACTTTCATGCGGTACCTCCGTCATTCAGGTGGCAGGCCGACAGGCGGCCCGGCGCGATCGTTTTGAGGACCGGCGCCTGGGCGGCGCAACGCGGCCCGGCATGCGGGCAGCGCGGGTGGAAATGGCAGCCGCCGGGCGGATTCAAGGGCGAGGGAATCTCGCCCTTGATCGGGATGTAGTCGCGCTTGCGCCTGGTCAGCGACGGCACTTCCGACAGCAAGGCCTGGGTGTAGGGATGATTCGGCTCGGCATACACCGAGCGCGTCGGTGCCGACTCCACCACTCGACCGAGGTACATGATCACCACGCGGTCGCTCAAATGGCGCACCACGCCCAGATCATGGCTGATGAAGAGGTAGGTCAGTTGCAGTTCGGAGCGCAACTGCATGAACAGGTTCAATACCTGCGCCTGGATCGAAACATCGAGCGCGGCCACCGCCTCGTCGCACACGATGAATTCGGGCTTCACCGCCAGTGCGCGCGCGATGCCGATGCGCGCGCGCTGGCCGCCGGAGAACTGGTGCGGGAAGCGGCGCGCCATCGCCGGGTCGAGCCCGACACGGCCGAGCAGTGCGGCCACATAGTCGTTTTGTTCGCCGGCCTTGATCAGACCATGCACCAGCGGCGCTTCACCGACGATATCGGTGACCCGCATGCGCGGGTTGAGCGAGGCATAGGGGTCCTGGAAGATCATCTGGATCTTCAATTGCGCGGCGCGTGCGGCATCGCCCTTGAGTGCGCGAGTATCAGTGCCGGACCACAGACGTGTGCCTTCGGTGGGCGGATGCAGGCCGACCGCGATGCGCCCCAGGGTCGACTTGCCGCAACCGGATTCGCCGACCAGGCCCACCACCTCGCCGGCTACGATTGCCAGATCGACGTGGTCGACCGCATGCACCACTTCTTGCCGGATATTCGCGCCCAGTATGCGCCCCAGCTTGGCGGCGGTGTCGAGCGACTTGACGAAGCGCTTGGAGACCCCTTTCAATTCGAGCAGCGGCGCGCTCATTGCACTACCCTCCTGTCACTGCGTGACATCCTCCCCGAGGGAGGATGAGCGCTCCCTGCGGGCGGCCGGGCGGGAGCGCTCATCGGGCCAACTCCTCTGCATCCGGCAACACCAGCGGGTCGCCGTGCGGATGAAAGCAGCGCGCGGCGTGACCGTCGGCGCCGATATCTTCGGCGGGCTCTTCGCCGCAGCGCTGGTCGGCGCGCGCACAGCGCTGGCGAAACGGGCAGCCCGGCGCCAGGTTCAGGAGCGAGGGCGTCATGCCGGGAATCTGCGCCAGCGGCTGGCCGCGCGGATTGCAGGCCGGGACCGAGCGGATCAGGCCGCGCGTATACGGGTGGCGCGGCAGGTCGAGCACCTGCGCCACGCTGCCGGATTCGACCACGCGGCCGGCATACATCACGCATATGCTGTCTGCCAGTCCGGCCACCACCGAGAGGTCGTGGGTGATCCAGATCAGCGCGGTGCCGGATTCGCGGCACAGCTTTTGCATCTCGAACAGGATCTGGCCCTGGATGGTGACATCCAGCGCCGTAGTCGGCTCGTCGGCGATGATCAGCTCGGGCTTGTTGAGGAGTGCGGTGGCGATCGCCACCCGCTGGCGCATGCCGCCGGAGAACTGGTGTGGATAGCACATGAGGCGCTCGTCGGGTGACGGTATGCCGACCTGGCCCAGGGCTACGCGCGCGCGTTCCAGCGCCGCCCGCCGGCTCACCGGTTCATGGGCCTGGATCGCCTCGATCATCTGCGTGTCGATGCGCAGCACCGGATTCAAGGTCATCATCGGGTCCTGGAAAATCATCGCCACCCGGCGCCCGCGATAGCTGCGCATGGTGTCCGCATCCAGGCTGCGCAGGTCGCATCCGTCCAGCAAGATGCGCCCGCCCACCACACGGCCGGGACTATCGATCAGGCCCATGATCGAATAGCCGGTCATCGACTTGCCCGAGCCCGATTCGCCGACCAGGCCCATGATCTGGCCGCGTCCGACCGTGAACGACACCTCGTTGACCGCTTTCACCACGCCTTGCTTGGTGAAGAAGTGGGTCGAAAGGTTCTCGACCGCGAGTGCCGCTGCGCTCATTTCTTGAGCCTCGGATTGAGCACGTCGCGCAACTGATCGCCCACCAGGTTGATGCTGACGATCATCAGCAGCAGGGCCACGCCCGGAAAGAAGCTGATCCAGTATTTGCCCGAAAGCATGTAGTTGAAGCCGTTGGCGATCAGCAAGCCCAGGGAAGGCTCGGTGATCGGCAGGCCCAGGCCCAGGAACGACAGGGTGGCTTCGAGCGTGATGGCCGAGGCCACCTGCACGGTGGCGATCACGATCAGGGGCGGCATGCAGTTGGGCAACAGGTGGCGGAACACGATGCGCGCCGGCGGCAGGCCCAGCACCTGCGCCGCCTCGATGTATTCACGGCGGCGCTCGACCAAGGCCGCGCCGCGCACCGTGCGCGCGTAGTAGGCCCACTGTACTGCCACCAGCGCGGTGATGATCTTGCCCAGGCCCTGTCCCAGCAGGGCCAGCAGCACCAGCGCGATCAGGATCGGCGGGAACGAAAGCTGGATGTCGGCCACCCGCATGATCAGGTTGTCGGTGCGCCCGCCCACATAGGCCGAGATCATGCCGGCGCTGGTGCCGATGATCAACGCCAGCACGGTGGCGGCAAAGCCCACGAACAAGGAGATGCGCAAGCCGTAAAAAATCCCCGACAGCATGTCGCGCCCCTGGTCGTCGGTACCGAGCGGTGCGGTTTTGTTGTTGCCCAGTTTGGCGCCGGGTTCGAGCTTGGCATCCATAATATCGAGTTGCGCCAGATCATAGGGATTTTGCGGCGAGATCCAGGGTGCGGTCAGTGCGATCACCAGGATCGCCAGCAGCACGCAGGCACCGGCCACCGCCAGCCGGTTTTCGCGGAATTCCTCGATGAAGCGCGACAGCGGTGTTTGTTCGGCAATGGTCATTGGACTGCTCTCCTGTGACTGCGTGACATCCTCCCCGACGGCGCATGAGCGCTCCCTTCGGGCGGCCGGTAGTGAGCGCTCATGCGGCGCTACCGGCAACGGTCATGCGGCCCAGATGAAGCGGATCAGCGTGGTGGGCAAGGCGAAGGCCAGGCCGTGACTGAAGGACTCGAGCGACCCGGCCGGGCGGCCGCGCTTTTGGCGCCAGGCGCCGACGGCAGCCATCATCAGGCCGCAGGCGATCGGCACCCCGATCAGCACCGCGATGCGGGTGTCTTGGGTGCGCGCGAATGAGGCCGGAAACAATTGCAGGGACAGCACGCCAATCATGCAGCTGGCGAGGGCAAAGAGGACAAACCGGGCGCTGCCCGAAAGCGGTTTGCGGGCATCCGCCAGCGCCTCCCGGCTGCGCCCGGTCAAGCGCTTGAACATGCCGGCCGCCATGTCGCCGATCACCTGCCCGATCAAGCCCAGCAGCAACTCGGCCAGTGCGCCCAGGATCAGTTCCCCGAACAACTCCAACAACGCGCCCAGGATGAATTCCATGCTTCATGGCGCAGCGTCGGTCAGGCGCACGCGCGGATCGAGCACCGAATACAGCAAATCGACCACCAGGTTCACCAAAATGAACATGGCCACGATGATCATCAGATAAGCCACGATCACCGGGCGATCGAGCACGTTGATTGAATCGATCAGGAGCTTGCCCATGCCGGGCCAGGCGAAAATGGTTTCGGTGACCACCGAGAACGCGATCACCGAGCCGAACTGCAGGGCGATCACGGTGACGATCGGAATCATGATGTTCTTCAGCACATGCACCAGCACGATGCGAGCGTTCGACAAGCCCTTGGCGCGCGCGAACTTGATGTAATCCATCATCAGCGCCTCCTGGGTGCCGGAGCGCGCCAGGCGGATGATCAGGGCGATGTTGAGCAGCGCCAGGGTGAAGCTGGGCAACAGCAGGTGGCGCAGGCCCTCAACGGAAAGGAAACTTACCGGCACGCCGAGAATCAGGGCGGTGGGTCCGCGGCCATTGGACGGCAGCCAGCCCAGGAACACCGCGAACACCATGATCAGCATCAGGCCGACCCAGAAAGTGGGCAGCGAAAAGCCCAGGATCGAGGCGGCCATGATGGTGCGCCCCGCAAACGATTTCGGCTTCAGGCCGGCGTACAGGCCCAGCGGCAGGCCGATCACCACCGCCATCAGGATCGCCAGCACCGCCAATTCGAGCGTGGCCGGCATGCGCTCGAAAATCAGCTCGATGGCCGGCACGTTGAAGGCGAACGATTTACCGAGATTGCCGGCCAGCGCCTGCTTGACGAACACCATGTACTGGACCCACATCGGCTTGTCCAGCCCTAGGCGCTCGATCGCGCCGGCGCGATCGGCCTGGGTCGCGTCGGGGCTGATCAGGATGTCGATCGGATTGCCGATCGCATAGACGCCGGCAAACACCAGAAGCGACATCACGAACAGAACGACCACGCTCTGCAGCAGGCGGCGAATGATGAACACAAACATGAAGGTGCGCGCGATAAAGCAGCGAAGAAGGCTGCTGTTGTGCCGTTTAGTAGTTTTTCCAGACGGGAACTTGTCCGGCTGCGCCGGCGATTTCCCGCATTTCAGTCCGGAAAAAAATGGATTTTCACTTTCTTCCGCCAAATTAGTCGTGGCCAATCGCCATCGTCTCCAAACAGGTGAATCCTAACAGAGCCTCGAAGCCCTTCTCGCGGCTTTAGCGGGAGTGCTTCATGCCGCCGCAGGGCAATTCCATGCCCCCGGCGCCGTCGGTGGGGCGCGACCCAGCGTTTGGCGATGAAATGCGCGGCTTGGGTGGCGGGTGTCATGTGCTTGGCCGAGGTCGGAAAAGGCGGCTTATCGCCTGCCGCCCGGCTCGCACCGCGACTTCGATTTGGGCGATGCAAAAGCGGCTCTTATAATCCGTCCGCGCCCAATGCACGGTGTGCGTGCCGGCCGTGGCGCCAGGCAATCCGATTTTTAAACAGGAAGCCCCATGAACCTCGATCGCGTCGGCTCCGGCCGCGACCTGCCCAACGACTTCAATGTCATCATCGAGATTCCGATGAACGCCGACCCCATCAAGTACGAGGTCGACAAGGAAACCGGCGCGCTGTTCGTCGATCGCTTCATGGGCACGGCGATGCACTACCCCTGCAACTACGGCTACATCCCGCATACCCTTTCGGATGACGGCGACCCGGTCGACGTGCTGGTGATCACGCCCTTCCCGCTGGTGGTGGGCGTGGTGGTGCGCTGCCGCCCGCTGGGCGTGCTGCAGATGGTCGATGAGGCCGGCGGCGACGAGAAACTGCTGGCGGTGCCGATCGACAAGGTGCTGCCCTGGTACAAGCACTGGAACAAGCCCGACGATATCAATCCCGAGCGCTTGGCGCAGATCCAGCACTTTTTCGAGCACTACAAGGACCTGGAGCAGGGCAAGTGGGTCAAGGTGGAAGGCTGGGGTGGGCCGGAGGCGGCGGCTGCTTCCATCAAGGCGGGTGTGACGCGTTACGAAGCAGCCAAGGACAAGCCGAAGTTCTGAGTCAGGTCAGGACCCCAGCCCGAAAAAGCTGCGAATCCGCGACAACAGCTCGGCCGAGCGACTTGCGTGGTCGCGTGCTGCCGCAGCATGCCCGGCGATCGCGGCCGCCAGCGCGCCCTGGCGATTGGCCATCACGTGCGACATCTGTTCCGCGATTTCCGGACGCGACTTGAGCACGGTTTCGAACGAGGCCTTGTCCAGGCGATAGCATTCGACGTTGGACCGTGCAACCACGGTGGCGCTTCGCGGCGCGCCGGTCTTCGCCGAAAAAGCTGCCGGCGCCCAACGTGCTGATAAAACGCCGCTCGCTGCCCTCGCCCTCGATCACGATATCGGCTTCGCCAGCGGTGAGAATGTAGAGCCAATGTGCGACGTTGCCCTGACGCGTGATGATCTCGCCTTGGGCTACCGGCGAGTAGGTCACGCGCTCGGCGATGGTGTTCCGCTCGGTTTCGGTCAGGGCGGTGAAAAGGTCGATCCGGTCGAGCGCCGCCAGGCGGCGCTCGACCTCGCGCCGGTG
>CAYYFR010000009.1:33032-52979 GCA_964470865.1 uncultured Burkholderiales bacterium
CACCTCGCGCCGGTGCACCTCGCGCCGGTGCACCTCGCGCCGGTGCACCTCGCGCCGGTGCACCTCGCGCTGGTGCACCGCACGCCGGTGCACCTCATGCCGGTGCACCTCGCGATTCACCGCCGCAGCGCCACAAGACGAAGGTGCACAACATGCCAGTTGAAGGCCAGTACGGAGTCCATGTTCACGCTCGTCGAGGTTGGTCCTGCAGTTAAATCTCGGCGCCGTCGGCCAGGCTACATGCCGGGATAGTTGGGGCCGCCGCTGCCCTCCGGCACCACCCAGTTGATGTTTTGCCGCGGGTCCTTGATGTCGCAGGTCTTGCAATGCACGCAGTTCTGCGCGTTGATCTGCAGGCGGTCGCTGGCGTCGTCGTTCTTGACGTATTCGTAGACCCCGGCCGGGCAATAGCGCGCCTCCGGCCCCGCGTAGATGGCGAGGTTCACCGCCACCGGAATCGCCGCATCCTTGAGGGTCAGATGGATCGGCTGGTTTTCCTCGTGATTGGTGTTGGAGATGAACACCGAGGAAAGTTTGTCGAAGCTGATCTTGCCGTCCGGCTTTGGGTAGACGATCGGCTCGCAATCGGCGGCCGGTTTGAGGCAGTCATGGTCGGCATGCGTGTGCTTGAGGGTCCAGGGCACGTTGCCGCCCAGGAGCTTTTGCTCGATGCCCACCATCAGTGTGCCGCTTACGAGTCCCTTGCTCATCCACTGCTTGAAGTTGCGTGCCTTGTGCAGTTCGGTGTGCAGCCAGCTGTCGCGGAACGCGGCCGGGTAGTCGATCAGTTCGTCGTGAGCGCGCCCGGCCGCCACAGCCAGGTATGCCGCGTCGGCGGCCAGCATGCCGGTTTTCATCGCTGCATGGCTGCCTTTGATGCGCGAGGCGTTGAGGAAGCCGGCGTCGTCGCCGATCAGCACACCGCCCGGGAAGGTCAGCTTGCACAGCGACTGCAGGCCGCCTGCGGCGATGGCGCGCGCGCCATAGGAAATGCGTTTGCCGCCCTCGAAGACCGGGCGGATTTTCGGGTGCATCTTGTAGCGCTGGAATTCCTCGAAGGGCGAGAGATACGGGTTCTCGTAACCCAGGCCGACCACGAAGCCCACCGCGACCAGGTTGTTTTCGAGGTGATACAGGTAGGAGCCGCCGTAGGTGGCGCGATCGAGTGGCCAGCCGGCGGTGTGCAGCACCAGGCCCGGCACATGTTGCGCCGGGTCGACCTCCCACAATTCCTTCAGGCCGATGCCGTAGACCTGCGGGTCGATGCCGTCACGCAGGCGGTACTTTTGCATCAGCTGCTTGCCCAGATGGCCGTGACAGCCCTCGGCGAAGAAGGTGTATTTGGCATGCAGTTCCATGCCGCTTTGATAGTTGTCGGTGTGCGCGCCGTCGCGGCCCACACCCATGTCGCCGGTGGCCACGCCCTTGACCGCGCCGGCATCGTCAAACAGCACTTCGGCGCCGGCGAACCCGGGGTAGATTTCCACGCCCAGCTCCTCGGCCTTGCTGCCCAGCCAGCGGCACACGTTGCCCAGGCTCACCACGTAGTTGCCATGGTTCTGGAAGATGGCGGGCAGGGCAAAATTGGGCACCTTGAAGCCGCCGGTTTCGGAGAGGAACATGAAACGGTCTTCACTGACGGGCTGGTTCAAGGGGGCGCCGTCTTCCTTCCAGCTCGGCCACAGTTCATTGATGGCCTGCGGGTCCATTACCGCGCCTGAGAGGATGTGGGCGCCGATTTCCGAGCCCTTCTCGATCACGCACACGTTGATTTCGCCGCCCTTCTCGGTGGCCAGCTGTTTCAGGCGGATGCCCGCAGCCAGGCCGGCCGGGCCGCCGCCGACGATCAGCACATCGTATTCCATCACTTCGCGCATCACGGCAACTCCTTCATTATTCTGGCGCTGCGGGCGCCACGAGAGCGCTTGCGAGGCCTGCCATCCAGGGGCATGATTTCAGCGCGCGCCGGTCTTCACTTGCCCCAGCACATTGGGGAACTCGCGCGGCGCGCAGCGCCAATATTGCTTGGGTGCGGGGACGCTTGCACCGAGGGCGGCAGCCGCGTGCCAGGGCCAGCGCGGGTTGTACAACAGGCCGCGTGCCAGGGCCACCATGTCCGCACGGCCGGAGGCAATGATTTCCTCGGCCTGATGCGGGTCGGTGATGAGGCCGACGGCCATGATGGGCAGGCCGGGTACGGCTTTGCGAATGGCGTCGGCGAACGGCACCTGGTAGCCGGGCCCGAGGGTGATTTTTTGCAGGGCCGGCGCGACTCCGCCGGAGGAGCAGTCGAGCCAGTTGCAGCCGCGCGCCTTGAGTTCGCCGGCCAGCACGATCGATTGGTCCACATCCCAGCCACCCTCGACCCAATCGGAGGCCGAGATGCGCACACCCAGTGGTTTGGCCGCGGGCCACACTGCGCGCACCGCGTCGAATATTTCGAGCAGCAGGCGCATGCGGTTCTCCAGGGAACCGCCGTAGGCGTCATCGCGCCGATTGGCCAGTGGCGACAGGAAGGAGTGCAGCAGGTAGCCGTGCGCGGCGTGCAGTTCGAGCGCCTCGATACCCAGCCGCTGCGCGCGTTGGGTGGTGGCCACGAACTGCGCCACCACATCGCGAATTTGCGCCACGGTCATGGCACGCGCCGGCGCTTCGCCCGGCAGTTGCGCCAGCGCCGAGGGCCCGAGTGGCTGCCAGCCGCGCGGCGCATCGACGGCGATCAGGCCGCCGCCGTTCCAGGGCTCCTCGCTGGACGCCTTGCGGCCGGCATGGCCGATCTGCATGGCGATCGGAATCGCCGAATGCGCGCGAATCGCGCCCAGCACGCGTAGAAGCGCGGCTTCGTTGCTGTCCGAGTACAGGCCCAGGCAGCCCGGGGTGATACGCCCTTCGGCGGAGGTCGCGGTGGCTTCGATGACGAGCATGCCGGCGCCGGAAATCGCCAGCGAGCCCAGGTGCATCAAATGCCAGTCTTGTGCATCGCCGTCGACCGCGGAGTATTGGCACATGGGAGATACCACGATGCGGTTGGCCAGGGTGAGCCCGGCCAGGCTGATGGGGCTGAAAAGCTGTGACATGAGGGCGGGGGTGCTCGCTTGCGAAGGGTTGGATCAGGAGGCGATGGCGACACCATCAGGGGACAAATTGTAGCCGCTGCAAACAAAGTGGCCGGCTCGGATTTGAAGGCGCGGCGGCAGCCGGATTACACTGCGCAACTTAACTCCTCAACGAAAAGCCGTGATCATGACAGTTGAATTCAATCTCTCGGGCAAAGTCGCGCTGGTGACCGGTGCCTCATCCGGGCTGGGCGCACGTTTCGCCAAGGTGCTGGCCGAGGCCGGTGCCACCGTGGCGCTGGCGGCGCGCCGGGTCGAGCGGCTCAAGGAGTTGCGTGCCGAGATCGATTCCGAAGGCGGTGAAGCCCATGTGTATCAGCTCGATGTCACCAGCGTGCAGAGCATCCGTGCCTGCGTCGGGCAGGTCGAGAGCGATTTGAAGCGGATTGACATCCTGGTCAACAATTCCGGGGTTTCGGCACAGGGGCGGGTGCTCGATGTAAGCGAGGAGGATTTCGACTACGTGATGAGCACCAACACCAAGGGCGCGTTTTTCATGGCGCAGCAGGCCGCGCGCGTGATGATCGCCGGCAAGACGCCGGGCCGCATCATCAATATCGCCTCGGTGGCCGGCATGCGCGCCTTGTCGCAGCTGTCGGTCTACAGCATGTCCAAGGCGGCGGTGATCCACATGACGCGAGCCATGTCGGTCGAGTGGGGCCGCTATGGCATCAATGTCAACGCCATCTGCCCGGGTTACATCGAAACCGAGATCAACGCCGCCTATTTTGCAACAGAAGGCGGGCAAAAGCTGGTCAGCATGCTGCCGCGGCGCCGCGTCGGCAAACCGGAAGATCTGGACGGCCTGTTGCTCTTGATGGCCTCCGACGCTTCCGGGTTCATCAATGGTGCGGTGGTGACGGCGGATGACGGCATGGCGGCCGGCTGAACGCCGGCAGCGTCCGGGCGAGCACGATTGCCATCCGCAAAGTGCCTGGCAGCCTGTCGGACTTGGGGAGCGTCGGTGAGCAAATCGCTTTCGACGCCTCAAACCCGACAGGCTGCTATGGCGGATGCCGTCGCTGGAAGATCGTTTGCCACGCCGTGCGGTGCGGCGGGTGCGGCGCGCTCAATAGTGACATTGTGTTGCTCAAGGGCGGCTGCGAAGTCCTCGTGGTTTGCTGTCGTCCCTGGCGCAGAGCCACCGCCGCCGTGCCGGAACGGTGCGTGGCGGCACCCAGCCGGCCACGTTTAAGTCTTTGATTATTCAAGTCTGCGGGTTTGCGGCAGCCGATCGCGGCTGTGTTCTCGTGCTGCCCGCCGGCTGATTTATCGCCAACGTGTCCTCGCAAAATCGCCCGCTGTCAAGCCCGCGCATGCAATTTAATCGATTGTTTTTTAGGCAAAAATGCATATAATTTTGGGTTTTGCCGCGTAGCAACAGAACGCGGCCCAATGCAGTCCGCAAGCACCCCAAAAAGCGGGCACCATGAACCTGAGCTGCGATGGCGGATACCAACCCGGTCCCGAACACCCTGCCGGACACCTACCGGCAGGTGCACAGCGAGGTAATGGCGATTCGCTGGGGCGACATGGACGCGATGCTGCACGTGAACAATACCGTGTATTTCCGTTTCATGGAGCAGGCGCGGATCAGCTGGATCGATACATGGGGCGTCGGCAACACGGCGGACCAGACCGAGGGGCCGGTGATTGCCACGGCGGGCTGCCGTTTCAAGCGACCATTGAAGTATCCCGGCCAGGTCGAAGTGAGGGTCTACGCGGGCAAGATCGGGCGTTCAAGCATGCCGACGTATTACGAAATACGCCGTACCGATGATCCGCAGACGATCTACGCCACAGGAGAGGCGTTGTTCGTGTGGATCAGCAATCAGACGGGTCGTCCCGTTTCGTTTCCCGCTCCGGTCAGAGAACGACTTGGCAGCAACTAAGGTGTGCCGCATATGCGACATGGTGAGCCGTACAGAATGATGACCGACAACAATCAAATATTGTGGGAGCCCAGCCAGGCGGCGCTGGAAAAAGCCAATCTCACGCATTTCGCGCGAGCCGCGATCAAGCGCTGGAAGCTCAAGCTCAACACCTATCCCGACTTCTACAAATGGTCGATCGATCAGCCCGCGCAGTTCTGGCAATCGGTATGGGAGCAGTTGGGGGTGATCGGCGTGGCGGCCGAGCCGCGCAAGGGTGTGCGTGCTCCGGTGGGCTTGAAGGCGGGTGCCCTGGTGGATGGCGACCGCTTGCCCGGGGCCAGGTGGTTTCCCGGCATGCGGCTCAATTTCGCGCAAAACCTGTTGCGCAAGCACGACAGTTCCGAGGCCATGATTTTCTGGGGCGAGGACAAGGTCAAGCGCAAGGTCACCTGGGCGGAACTCAACAACCAGGTGTCGCGCTGCGCGCAGGGCCTGAAAGCCGCCGGGGTGCGCCAGGGCGACCGCGTCGCGGCCATCATGCCGAACATGCCGGAAGCGGTGATCGGGATGATCGCCACCGCCAGCCTGGGCGCGATCTGGACCTCCTGTTCACCGGATTTCGGCATCCAGGGAGTGATCGACCGATTTGGCCAGGTCGAGCCCAAGGTGCTGTTCGCGCCGGACGGTTTTTATTACAACGGCAAGGTCATCGACCTGCTCGACAAGGTGTCGGAAATCGTCACCAGGCTGCCGTCGGTGCGCGAGGCGGTGATCGTCCCTTACATCTCGGCTTCGCCCAATGTGGACGGCGTGCCGCGCGCACTGACCTGGCCCGAATTCACCGCGCCCTACAAGGCGGGGCCAGTCGAATACAACATGTTGCCGTTCGAGCAGCCGCTGTTGATCCTGTATTCGTCGGGCACCACCGGCGTGCCCAAGTGCATCGTGCACAGCGCCGGCGGCGTGTTGCTCAAGCACTTGACCGAGCATCAACTGCACTGTGACGTGCGCCCCGGCGATCGCCTGTTTTACTCCACCAATTGCGGCTGGATGATGTGGAACTGGCTGGTGACGGGTCTGGCCTCGGGCGCGACACTGATTCTCTATGACGGCTCGCCGTTCCTGCGGCGCGGCAGCATCCTGTGGGACATGGCGCAATCGGAGAAGATCACCCACTTCGGAACCTCGGCCAAGTACATCGATGCATTGGCGAAGATCCGCTTCCGGCCACGCGAAACCCACGAACTCAACCGCCTGAGGGTGGTGCTGTCGACCGGTTCGCCGCTGGCGCCCGAATCCTTCGATTACGTCTACCAGGCGATCAAGCAGGATGTGATGCTGGGCTCGATTTCCGGCGGCACCGATATCTGCGGCTGCTTCGTGCTGGGCAACCCGGTGTTGCCGGTACGGCGTGGCGAATGCGCGGGCAATGCGCTGGGTGTCGACGTACGGGTGTTTGACGAGCGCGGCCGGCCCGCGGCTCCCGGCAAGAAGGGGGAACTGGTATGCGTCAAGCCCTTCCCTTCGGTGCCGGTGGGTTTCTGGAACGACGACGACGGTGCCAAGTTCCACGCGGCGTATTTCGATGCGTATCCGAACGTATGGCGCCACGGTGACTATGTCGAGCGCACGCCGTCGGGCGGCCTGATCATTCATGGGCGGTCGGACGCGGTGTTGAATCCGGGTGGCGTGCGTATCGGCACCGGCGAGATCTACCGTCATGTCGAAAGCCTGGACGAGGTCACCGAATCACTGGTGATAGCCCAGGATTGGCCGCCGGGACGGCGTGGCGATGTGCGCGTCGTGTTGTTCGTGCGCCTGCGTGATGGCCTGACCCTGGATTCGGCGCTGATCGAAAAGATCAAGCAGCAGATCCGCGTACACACCACCGCGCAACACGCGCCCGCCAAGGTGATCCAGGTGAGCGACATTCCGCGCACGCGCAGCGGCAAGCTGGTCGAACTGGCGGTGCGCGACGTGGTGCACAATCTGCCGGTCAAGAACATCGGGGCGCTGGCCAATCCGGAAGCCCTTGAATTGTTTCGCAACCTGCCGGAGTTGCGCGCCGCTTGAAACGCGGGGCGGGTGGTTGATCCGCGCCAGCTTTGACAAATCGGGCTCTAAACGGGATTTCATCATGAACAAGGTATACGGCAGCGCGCAACAGGCGCTCACGGGCGTCCTCAAGGACGGCCACATGATCGGGGTCGGCGGCTTCGGCCTGTGCGGCATTCCCGAGGCGCTGATCGCCGCGGTGCGCGATCTTGGCGTACAGAACCTGACAGCGGTGTCGAACAACGCCGGGGTCGACGGCTTCGGCCTGGGCATTCTGCTGGGCACGCGGCAAGTGAAGAAGATGATCGCCTCCTACGTCGGCGAGAACAAGGAGTTCGAACGCCAGTACCTGGCCGGCGAACTCGCGCTCGAATTCACCCCGCAAGGCACGCTGGCCGAGAAACTGCGCGCTGGTGGCTGCGGGATTCCGGCGTTTTTCACCAAGACCGGTGTCGGCACCCTGATCGCGGAAGGCAAGGAGGAGCGCGAATTCGACGGTCAGCGCTACCTGATGGAGCGCTCGCTCACGCCCGATGTTGCCTTGGTCAAGGCCTGGAAGGGCGACAAGTCCGGCAATCTCGTGTATCGCAAGACCGCGCGCAACTTCAATCCGAATGTGGCGATGGCCGGCAAGATCACCGTGGCCGAGGTCGAGGTGTTGGTCGAGAACGGCGAACTAGACCCCGACCAGATCCACACGCCGGGCATTTTCGTGCATCGCATCGTGGTCAACGCGAGCCCGGAAAAGCGCATCGAACAACGCACCACGCGCCCCAAGTAAGGACCACCGATCATGGCATGGAATCGTAATGAGATGGCCGCACGCGCGGCACAGGAACTGCAAGACGGCTTCTACGTAAACCTGGG
Organism: uncultured Burkholderiales bacterium; assembly: GCA_964470865.1. Classification (GTDB taxonomy): domain Bacteria; phylum Pseudomonadota; class Gammaproteobacteria; order Burkholderiales; family JAEUOS01; genus JAEUOS01. Next base: position 40,945 of record CAYYFR010000009.1, read on the forward strand.
CATCGGCCTGCCGACCCTGGTGGCCAATCATGTGCCAAAGGACATCGAAGTGTGGCTGCAATCGGAGAACGGCTTGCTCGGCATCGGGCCTTTCCCCACCGAGGACGAGATCGACGCCGACATGATCAACGCCGGCAAGCAGACCGTGACGCCGCTGCCGGGCTCGTCGATTTTTTCCTCCGCCGATTCGTTCGGCATGATCCGCGGCGGCAAGATCAATTTGGCCATTCTCGGCGCGATGCAGGTGTCGGAGCACGGCGACCTCGCCAACTGGATGATCCCCGGCAAGATGATCAAGGGCATGGGCGGCGCGATGGACCTGGTGGCTGGTGTGGGGCGCGTGCTGGTGTTGATGGAACATGTGGCCAAGGGCGATACGCACAAGATCTTGAAGAAGTGCGATCTGCCGCTGACAGGCGTGGGCGTGGTCAACCGCATCATCACCGACCTGGGCGTGCTTGATGTCGGCCCCAAGGGGCTGAAGCTGGTGGAACTTGCCAGCGGTGTCACGCTGGAAGAAATGCGCGCCAAGACCGGTGCGCCTGTGCTCGCGTAGGCAAATACGGCGGGCAAGCGCAAAAAAGCCGGGAATGCCCCGGCTTTTTTGTTTGCGGGTGGCTACGCGCTCAGGCGCGTTTGCCCGGCTTCTTTGCCGCGCGCTTGGCCTGCGTCTTGCCGACAGCCTTGGTCGGCGCGGCCTTTTTCGTGGCGCCGGCTTTTTTCGCCGGCTTGGCCTTCTTTGCCGCGGCCGGCTTTTTCGCCGGTGCGGCCTTGGCCTTGGCAGCCGGTTTTTTGGCTACTGTCTTCCTGGCAGTCATCGATTTTCGCGGTGCCTGCGTGACCTTGGCCGCAAGCCCAAGTGGCTTGGCATCAATCAGGATCGCCGCCAGGATGCAGGGCTCGGTGCCGCGCACGCTCCATGAGTGGTTGGTGCCGCGCTGGATCATGATGTCGCCGGCTTTCAAGAGGGTCTCCCCCTTGTCAAGGATGGCGACAATCTCGCCCTTGAGGACGATCAGGTAATCGACCGTGGCGGTGGTGTGCATCATCGGATCGCTGTTCGACTGGTCTTTGGCATGGCCGGCGCCGATCGACTTGAAGGCTTCGAGGGAGTCGGCTTTGCCACGCCAGGCGGTATCCGGCGGAAATTCCACGATGCGCAGGATGCTGCCTCTGGGGGGCGGTTCGAGGCGGATCGGGCGCGCCGCCGCATCGGCGTCGCCGCCATTGTCGGCCGGCGCGCCGCTGGTCTCCCACAAATCGGTCAACGCCAGGCCCGGCATGGATGCCATCTCCTTGACGTTGGGCGCCGGGCCATCCATCAGGAAAACCGACTTGCCATTCTTGTCGTGACCGGTCACGACCCTGCGAATTGCCAAAACCATGGGTATCTCTCCTTCAAGAAAAGCGCTAAAGCAGCGCAGTGGCCAATTGCGGAAAAGCGATCACCAGCAGCATCACGATGAACATGATCACCGCGAACGGCGCGGCGCCGGCGAAAATGTCATTCAAGGTGATCTCACTCTGGTTGCCTAGCGTCGCCTTGATGACGAAACAGGCGATGCCGAACGGCGGGGTGAGGAGGCCGATTTCGACCGCCAAAAGGGTGACGATGCCGAACCAGATCAGGTCGGTGCCGAAGCCCACCAGCGCTGGCAGCACCAGTGGAATGGTGATCAGCATGATCGAACCGGAATCGAGAATCGTGCCTAGCAACAGCACGATGGTGATATAAATCACCATCAGACCCCAGAAGCCCATGCCGGAGCCGACGATCAATGTCTTGAGCAATTCTGTCACCCCGGAGATCGCCAGCATGCGCGAATACAGGCTGGCGGCGATGATCAGGAAGCACACGGCGGCGGTGATGCGGCCGGTTTCCACCAGCACCTGCCACAGTTGTGCCCAGCCCAGACGTCGCTTGGCCACTGCGATCAGCAAGGCGCCGGCGGCACCGACCGCGCCGGCCTCGGTCGGCGTGAACGCGCCACCGTACAGGCCACCCAGCACCAGGGCCACCAGCACCACCACCGGCAGCAGTTTGCCGGCCATCGCACCGGCGCTCATCAACGGGCCGGCGTCGACACCGCTGAGGGCGGCGTCGTTGCCGCCTACAAACGACGGCCAGAATCGCCCCATCAAGAGGATGCCGATGATGTAGGCCAGCGACAGCAAGAGGCCGGGAATGATGCCCGCGATGAAAAGGTCACCGACCGATTTTTCGGTCAGCACGCCGTACAGGATCAACAGCAGGCTGGGCGGGATCAGCATGCCCAGCACCGAAGAGCCGGCGACCACGCCGACGGAGAAGCGTGGCGTGTGGCCGTGACGCAGCATCTCCGGCACCGCCACCTTGGTGAAGACCGCAGCCGAGGCGATCGAGATCCCGGTGATGGCCGCGAAGATGGCGTTGGCGACCACGGTGGCGATGCCGAGGCCGCCGCGTACCCGGCGGAAAATCTGATTGGCCACATCGAAGGTGTCGCGGCCGATATCGGCCACCGAGACCAGGAGGCCCATCAGCACGAACAGCGGCACCACGCCGAAGATGTAGTCGGAAATCGCGTCGTTGGCAGCCAGCGCCAGCAGGTTGGAGGCGATTCCGGGGTCGCCGCGAATGATCCAGACGCCAACGAACGAAAGTAGCGTCAATGCAACGCCGACATACATGCCGAGGTAGATCAACGCCAGCATCAGCGCCACCGAGATCAGGCCGATGGTGGTCGGCTCCATCAATCGGGCGCGCCCTGAATCCGCAGCGACGGTCGTTTGCCGCAGGCGATCATCAGATCGCGCCAGGCATCAAGCAGGAACTGCATGGCCATGGTCGCGCTACCAAGCATGATCAGGAGTTTCAGCGGCCAGGTGGGAATCTGCACCACGCCGGTGGAGCCGTAGAACTCCTGGTTGACGAACGCGGTTTGCATCAACGGCCATGTTGTCACCAGGATGATCGCGAACAATGCCGCGCCGATAAGGTCGAACAGAAACTGCAACACGTAGCCGCCACGCGGCCAGCGCCTGACGATGCCCGCCAGCAGTACATCGGAGCGGGTCAGGGCCCCGCTGCGCAGGGTTTGCGGCAACTGCAGGAACACGATACCCACGATCGAGAACTGCACCATCTCGGCCACGCCCAGGATCGGCAGGGCAAATGCGTCGCGGCTCACCACGTCCGCGCAGATCAGCACCATGAGAAAAAATATCCAGCCGGTGCCAATGGCTGATAGCCATGCCACCAGGTGTCCGAATCCCGACCCGCGTGGATTGGCTGGCTCTCGCGCTTGGCTATCCATCCCTGTTCTCTGCCTGTGCGCTGCCTGTGACCGTACTGCCGTCAAGCACCCCGGCGCATGACCAGGGGCTCGGCTGGTCGCGCAGAATCATTCCTTGTCGTAGTCGCGCGGAAACTTGTAGCCGGTGGCGCGCGCCGCGTCCATGTAGCTCGACAGCACTTTTTTCGCCGGGCCGGCGCCAGCCTGCTTGTACCAGTCCTTGGTCGGATTGGGTACCAGCTTGACTATCTTGGCGCGCTCGGCCGCGTCGACCGTGATGATCTTGCCGCCAGCCTTTTGCCAGGCCGCCAGCGACGATTCGATGCGCCCGGTCTGCTCGGTCAGATAGTTCGCCTTGTAGGCGTTGGCGCCCTTGCGGAAGGCAGCCTTGACCTCGTCAGGCAATTTGTCCCAGCGCCCCTTGTTGACCGCCAGCGCACCGGCATGCATGGCGCCGAAATCAAGCTTGATCAGGTTGGGCGCGACCTCGAACAGTTTGGACGGCACGGCGGCGGTGGCAAACACGAAGGCGCCATCGTAGACGCCGGTCTTGATGTCGTTGTAGAAAGTGTTGAGGCTACCCTGTACCCCGACAGCACCGGTATTCTTGATCCAGTTCAGATTCGGTCCGGCACCGCCGATTTTCTTGCCTTTCAGATCTTCGACCTTGCTGAACGGGAAATTCGCCGCGATGTAATAGTTATCGATGGCGAAACCGGCGAGATACACGATGTTGTGCTTGGCCCATTCGGCGATCAACTCGGGGCTGTCCTGGGCGTTGCTTACCGATTTGGTGACGATGTTGGCATCGGCCGGGCCGAACGGCACGAAGTAGGTGACATTGTTGAGCGGCAGCTTGCCCGAATGGAACACCGAGCCGACCAGGCCGAGATCGGAGATTCCCTGCTGCATGGTCTCAAGTTCACTGCCGATCTTGGCCAGCGTGCCGCCATAGGCCTCGTTCCAGGCCATCTTGTATTTGCCGGTCTTGGCCAGTTCGGCGTCGACGGTAGCCATGAAAGTTTCGCGGACCAGCTTGACCCACAGGAAGATCGGCGGGTGGCCGGCGGCGGCGGTCATGCGGATGACTTCCTGGGCGCCGGCAGGGAGGCAGGCAAGCGACAACAGGCAGGCGGTCACCGCGCAGGCGCTGAAGCGGCGCACACCGCGCAGTACGGTCTTGCGGATATGTTGCGACATCGGGTTCTGCTCCTTGTTGTCGTGCCGGCTTGCGGCCGACGGTTGTTGATGGCGTGCCTTGATTGCATACTTTACATGCTTGGCGATGCGGCTTTGATGGTGCGCCGCAGTACGAAAATGCGCTTGACAGTGCAACGGCTTCGCATCGTATTATTGAACGAACGTTTAATCAAGTTATTTTGTGAACCAAGCCCTGTGAAGAAGAAGAGCCTGAAGCCCGATACGGCCATGCGCCCCACGCGACCTGCCAACCGCAATGGTGAAATGACGCGTGATCGCATTCTTGATGCGGCCGAGCGCCTGTTCTCGGAACGCGGGTTCGACGGCGTGTCGATGCGCCAACTGGCGATCGACGCCCAGGTGACCCTGGCCCTGGTCAACTATCACTTCGGCTCGAAGGGGGGGTTGTACCGCGCGGTGTTCGAACGGCGCATCGCGCCGGTTTCGGCGGAGCGCCGCACCCGTCTGGCCCGGGTTCTCGGGCGCGCCGGCCAGCCGGCGTCGATCACGGAGATTCTCGATGCACTGGCGCGACCGTGGGTGGAACTGCGCGGTCGGCCGGGCGGTTTGGCTTATACCCGTCTGGCTGCGCGCGAGGCAGGCGACCCCGCCGAGGGCAAGCGTGGCATCGTGGCCGAATTGCTCGACCCGATCGCGCGGGAGTTCATGGCGGCGATGCGGCTTGCATTGCCGGCGCTGACGCCGCAGCGGGTGAACTGGGCCTACCATTTCTTTATCGGCTCACTGCTGCTGATCCTCGCCAACCCGGCGCGTGTCAAACGCTTGTCGGGCCGCGGCTGCGAGATCGAAAATGATAATGCGGTGGTTGGCGAAATCGTCGAGTTTTTCGCCTCGGCGCTGGCTGGCTCTCCGGCGCTGCTCACAGCGCATGTCGATGCGCGCGCCAAGGCGGGAGCCACGGGCACCGCAGTTAGGCCGGCAAGGCGCGCGCGCGTTTCATCGGTGCCGGCAAAACCCCTGGCGCCCGTGCGCAATGCCAGAGGGGCCAGTCAAACTACGAAACCGAAGAGGAGGACCGGGACATGAAGCTGGTGACGTTTCAAAGCGGACGCGGTGGACCGCGGTCCGGTGTATTGATCGATGGCGGGCGCAAGGTGCTCGATCTGCAGGCGGCGCATCGTCACCGATATGACAAGAGATCGAGCATGTTGGCCAGTGTGCTGGCGATGGCCGCGACTGGCGATGCCGCACTGGAACTCGCCGGCAAGCTCATCAAGGGCGCGTCGCGCAGCAAGAGCGCGACGCACCCGTTGGCCGAAGTGAAGTTGCTGGCGCCGATTCCGGCGCCGCCGCAGATGCGCGATTTCCTGTGTTTTGAAAAGCACCTGTTGCAGGCATTTGGCGCCGCGCGCAAGGTGCGCGCCGCAAATTCACCCGACCCCGAGGCGGCGATTCGCGAGATGGACGCCAAGGGCATCCTGATGGTGCCCGAGGTCTGGTACGAGCGGCCGATCTTCTACCATCCGAACCGCCTCAACGTCGTGGGCACCGGCTGCGACATCCAGTGGCCGGCGTTCTCCACCCTGCTCGATTTCGAACTCGAATTCGGCTGCTACATCGGCAAGCCCGGCCGCGACATACCGAAATCAAGGGCGCGCGAGCATATTTTCGGCTACACCATATTCAACGATGTGTCGGCGCGCGACGAGCAGATGAAGGAAATGCCGGGCCAACTCGGGCCCGGCAAGGGCAAGGACTTCGACACCGGCAACGTGCTCGGCCCGTGCCTGGTCACCGCCGATGAAATGACCAATCCTTACAAGCTGAAAATGGAAGCGCGCGTCAACGGCGAACGCTGGGGCGGCGGCAACACTTCCGAAATGCACTGGAAGTTCGAGGACTGCATCGCCCATGCATCGCGCTCCGAAACCATGGTTTCAGGCGAGTTCTTCGGCTCCGGCACGGTCGGCACCGGCTGTGGCATCGAGCAGATGCGCTTTCTCAAGCCCGGCGACGTCGTTGAACTCGAGGTCGAAGGCATCGGCATTCTGCGTAACCGCTTCGTCAAGCCGGCAACGGCATAACCATTTCTGGAGGCATTCTCATGAGACAAGCAATCCGCCGCATTGTCACCGGCCATGACAATCAGGGCCGCTCGAAGGTCACCATCAGCGATGACGCGCCCAATGTCATCGAAGTCAAGGGTTGGCCTGGCCTATTCGTCACCGAGCTCTGGGTCACGGGCGAAATGCCGGTCAACAACATTGGCACGAGCGACCAGGGCGCACGCCCGATGCGCCACGATCCGACGCCTGCCGGGACGGTGTTCCGGATTGTCGAGATCCCGCCCGAAAAGAGTCTGGCGGGTATCGATACCAAGGCGGCGTTCGAACACATGGGCAGCCACAACAAGCCGCGCGAACAGGACTCGGCCAAACACCCCTCGATGCACAAGACCGATTCAATCGACTATCTGGTGGTGATCTCCGGCGAAATGTGGATGGTGATGGAGGAAGGCGAGACCCTGCTTCGAGCAGGCGACTGCATCGTCCAGCGCGGCACCAATCATGCCTGGGTCAACAAGTCGGACAAACCCTGCGTAATGGCGGCGATCCTCGTCGACGCCAAGCCCGCACCCTGACAAGGGAGAACAGAATGGAACCGGTATTGGTCACCACGGAGCAAATGGAGAAGCGCGTCGCCCGTTTTGGCAGCCTGAGTGGCAGCGGCCTTGCTTTCCTCGACCAGCGCATGCCAGGCTACCAGCGCGAGTTGATCAACATTCTTGGCATGAACGTCACTGAAAACGCGGCCGATCCGCTGCTGGCGCCAAAGATCGGCGACGCCCATGGGTTTTCGGTGGCGATGGTGCGCGCCGATCCCGGCAACGGCGCGGCTTTACACTGGCACGAGACAGAGGAATTCTTCATGCCGCTGGCGGGTCGCTGGTCGATCTACTGGCTGGAAGGAGAGGTGCGGCGCGAAGTGATTCTCGAGCCCTTCGATTCGGTCAATGTCCCCACCCGTATTTACCGCGGTTTTCGCAATGTCGGCGATGTGCCGGGAACGCTGTTCGCCGTCGTCGGCGGCCCTGACGCGGGCAAGCCGCACTGGCATCCGAGCGTGATCGAGGCCGCGCGCGCAACCGGATTGCGAGTGGACGACAGCGGCACGCTGGTTGTCGAGCGCTAAGGAAACACTGAACCAGCCTGTAGGTCGAGAAAGTCGCTCCTGCAAGACGTTGAATCGAATAGGTACTTGGTTCGAGAATCCGATTTCCACGGACTTGTCCAGCGTTTTCCGAAGGACGCCAGGCATTCCGGGGACCGACCGCTGTTCAGCCGCTTGTGGCAGACTTCGATCCGCGCGCTTGCCGGATTCGCGAAGGCGGAATATCCCGTGAGGCGCGCGGTGCAGCCCCGACCCGCCCGCCAACTGTTCGAAGATACCGACCATGACCCGAAAAATCATCGACCTTTCCATCTATCTCGAAAACGACGTCATCTCGGACCCGCCGGCGTTCGCGCCGAAGATCGAGTATTTCAGTCACGAAAATTCGTTTCACCAGATGGAGCCGTTTTTTCCGGGCTTGAAGCAGTCCGATTTGCCGGATTCGGCGGTGTGGGCGGTCGAGCAGATCGCGTTGTCGACCCACAACGGCACGCATCTGGATGCGCCATACCACTTTCATCCGACCATGAACAAGGGGGAGCGCTCGATCACCATCGATGAGGTCGACCTCAACTGGTGCTTCCAGCCCGGCGTCAAGCTTGACTTCCGGCATTTCGCCGACGGCTACGTGGTGACCGCCGCCGATGTCGAGCGCGAGTTCGCGCGCATCGGCCATACACTCAAGCCGCTGGAGATCGTGGTCATCAACACCCGCGCCGGCTCACGCTATGGCAACAACGATTACGTCAGCGCCGGCTGCGGCATGGGCTATGAGGCCACCATGTACCTGCTGGAGCGCGGCGTGCGCCTGACCGGCACGGACGCCTGGAGTTGGGATGCGCCGTTCGTCTACACCGCGCAGAAATATGCCGCCACCCACGATGCCTCGCTGATCTGGGAGGGGCACAAGGCCGGACGTGACATCGGCTATTGCCATATCGAGAAGTTGCACAACCTGGAAGTATTGCCGGACGACGGCTTCATCATCTCCTGCTTTCCGCACAAGATTCGCGGCGCCTCCGCCGGCTGGACGCGCGCGGTGGCGATCGTCGATCCGCGCATGCAGGTGTTGTTCGCCTGATTCGCCGCTACCCGGGTTTCGAGCAGGGCGCCGCGCTGCATGGGTCGAAAGCGTGTCGGTGTTCCGAATGCCGCGCGGCAAGGTCATCAGGCCGGTATCCGAAAAATGCAGCTTTGGCGTCTTCAGCAGTCGCTTGCCGAAATTCAGCGGCCCGGAAACCAGTAAAATTCGCGCCGCTTCGCATATCCAAATCAAGGGCGTTCGCACGTCCATCCAGGAGACAACATGATCAAGGTATTCACTACACTGGCGCTGGCCGCGCTGCTGGCGGCGCCGGTCGGCGCGCAACAAGTCATCAAGATCGCCAACATCGTCGAGCTATCGGGTCCCGGCACCACCTCCGGCACCAATTTCAAGGATGGCGTGATGCTCGCGGTCAAGGAGATCAATGCTTCCGGCGGCATTCTCGGCCGCAAGATCGAAACCACCACCAGCGATACGCAAAGCAATCCCGGGGTCGCCAAGGGCCTGACGCAGAAGGCGGTCGACCAGGACGTGTTCGCAGTGTTCGGGCCGGTGTTCTCGGGCTCGATCATGGTCAGCATGGCCGAAACCCGGCGCGCCGAGATTCCCAATTTCACCGGCGGTGAAGCGGCGTCGATCACCATGCAGGGCAACCCCTACGTGTTTCGCACCAGCTTCACCCAGGCCACCGCGATGCCCAAGATCGCGCGCTACATTACCGATCAGGCCAAGGTGAAGACCTTGGCGCTGATCTATGTAAACAACGATTTCGGCAAGGGCGGGCGCGAGATGCTGATGAAGGCGCTGGAGAAGTCGTCGACCAAGATCGTCGCCGATGTCTCTACCGATTCCGGGCAAATTGATTTTTCGGCCGCGGTGTTGAAAGCCAAGCAGAGCAACGCCGATGCGGTGTTCGTCTACACCAACGAAGAGGAATCGGCGCGCGCCTTGCGCGAGCTGCGCAAGCAGGGCTGGACCAAGCCCATCATCGGCGAGACCGTGCTCACCAGCCAGAAGGTAATCGAACTGGCCGGCGAGGCCGCCAACGGCGCGGTGGCGCATGTGGGACTGACCGTCGACGCGCCGCTGCCGGCGATTCGCGCGTTTCGTGCCAAGTTCGAGCGCGAGTACAAGTACATTTGCGACCACAATGGCTTGAAGGGCTACTCCGGCGTCTATGCGTTGAAGGCGGCGATCGAAAAGGTCGGCAAGTTCGACCGCAAGGCGGTGGCTGCGGCCATGCACGGCCTGAAGATCAAGGCCGCCGATGTGCCGGGCATCCTGATGGACGTGGAGTTCGACAAGAACGGTGACCTCGACCGCGACAGTTTCCTCACCGAGGTGAAGAACGGCAAGCAGGAAGTGACCGCGACCCTGCCGCCTTTGCGCAAGAAGTAGCGAAGTCCGGTGGGACCCGCCGGCCGCTGCCGGCGCGAATGCGACCGGAGTACGCATGGCGGATTTCCTGCAGTTGTTGTTTTCGGGCATGGCCACGGGCAGCATCTATGCCCTGGCCGCGCTTGGCTTTACGCTTTTGTGGCAGGCCTCGGGAACGATCAATTTCGCGCAGGGCGAATTCGTCATGCTGCCGGCCTTCCTGATGATCGCGTTCGCCTCGCTCGGCGCGCCGATGCCGGCCAGTTTTTTGCTCACCATCGTGGTGGCGATCGCGCTCTTGGGCTGGGCCTTCAAGCGCGGCATCGTCGACCCCTTGTTGCGTTTCGGCATGATGCAGATCGTGGTGGCCACCATCGGCCTGTCGATCGCCATGCGCAACGGCGTGCGCGGCTACAGCGCCGAGGCGCATCCATTCCCCAGCCTGTTTGCCGACAAGCTGTTCAAGCTGGGCGGCGTCACGGTGACCCTGGCCGACGTCGGCACCCTTGCGCTGGCGCTGGCGCTGGTGATCGCGACCCAGGCTTTTCTTGCACGCACGGTGACCGGGCGCGCGATGCAGGCGGTGGCGCAGAATACCGAGAGCGCCACCGTGCTGGGCATCGATGTGCCGCGCATGATCTTCTACACTTTCGCGATCAATGCGATCCTGGCCTGCGCGGCGGCGCTGCTGGTGACGCCGGTGTACCTGGCCAAGTTCGACATGGGCGAGTCGCTCGGCACCAAGGCGTTTTTCGCGGCTGTCATCGGCGGCTTCAACAACTCGCGCGGCGCCCTCCTGGGCGGGGTGATCGTCGGTGTTGGCGAGAACCTGGCGGCGGCCTATGTGTCGCACGCCTACAAGGACGCGGTGGCTCTGGGCCTGTTCATGGTGGTGATACTGTTCAAGCCGCAGGGTTTGCTGGGGCGCCGTGAAGAGCGCAAGGTCTGAGGCCGCATGAGAACAAGATCTGCTTTCGTGATTGCAATGGCCGTCATCTTGCTGGTGCTGCTGGTCGTGCCGCATTTGCTCAAGAGCTATGGTGTCTACCTGCTGACCTACTGGCTGGTGTTCATCCTGGCGGTCATGGGGCTCAACCTGACGGTCGGCTATGCCGGGCAGAAATCGCTCGGCCATGCGGCTTTTTTCGGCATCGGCGCCTACACGGTGGCGATCATGATGAAGGCCGGCTTCAGCTTCTGGCTCGGTCTGCCGGCGGCGGCGCTCTTGTGTTTCGCAAGCGGCATCATCGTCGGCTTTCCGGCGCTGCGGGTGCAGACCATTTACCTGGCCTTCGCCACCCTGGGCTTCAATACCGCCGCCTGGCTTGTGATGCGCAATGAAGAGTGGCTCACCGGCGGCACCTTCGGCATCAACAACATCGCGCGGCCGGGCCTGTTCGGTGTTGCGCTGGATGGCGCGATCGCCTATTACTACTTCACGCTGGGCGTCACCGTCGTGTTCGGCCTGTTGTTGCTGGGTTTGCTGCGTTCACCCTGGGGCAAGGCATTCACGGCCCTGCGCGACAACCCGATTCGCGCCGAAAGCCTGGGGGTCGACATCCGCGGCTATACCCTGCTGTCATTCGCCATCGGCGCGGTGTATGCCGGCATCGCCGGCGCACTCTTCGCGTGCCTGGTGCAATTCATCGATCCGGCGCCTTTCACCGTTGGCGCTTCGATCATGATGTACCTGATGGTGGCCGTTGGCGGGCCGGGCTATTTTTTCGGGCCAGTGCTGGGCGCGGCGGTCGGCGTGATCCTGCCGGAGTGGCTGCGTTTCGCCCAGGGCTGGTACCTGTTCGCCTTCGGCTCCGCGGTGGTGCTTCTGATGATCTGGTTGCCCGATGGGCTCCTCAGCATTCCCGAGCGCCTGCGCGAACGGCGCGCCGCGCGTCGGGGGGCGTGATTGATGGCCGGGTCGGTTCTTGAAGGGCACGACTGATGGTCGCGACGGTCTTTGAAGGGCGCGACTGATGGTCGCGTCGGTCTTTGAAGGGCGCGACTGA
>CAYYFR010000009.1:53079-63278 GCA_964470865.1 uncultured Burkholderiales bacterium
GAAGGGCGCGACTGATGGTCGCGTCGGTCTTTGAAGGGCGCGACTGATGGTCGCGCCCGTGCTTGAGGTGCGTGACCTGCGCAAGGCCTATGGCGCGATCCAGGCCGTGGCTGGGGTGTCGTTCGAGGTCATGCCTGGCGAGATTTTTGGCGTCATTGGTCCCAACGGTTCGGGCAAGACCACCATGTTCAACAGCGTGCTGGGCCAGATCGCACCGGACGCCGGTGCGATTCGCCTGAATGGTCGCGATATCACCGGCTTGTCGCCGCTCGAACTCAACCGCCGCGGTGTCGGCCGCACCTTCCAGACCCTGCAGGTATTCGGCAAGATGAGCGTGCGCGACAACCTCATCGTGGCTGCCCAGGAGCACCGTGGCAGCATGTTCTCGCGCATGTTCGCGCCTGGGGATGCCGGGCTCGGTGCGCGAGCGGACGAACTGATCGAGCTGTTCCGCATTCGCCATGTCGCCGACCAGCTGGCCGGGCGCCTCAGTTACGGCCAGCAGAAGCTGGTTGATATCGCGATGGCCTTCATGAGCGAGCCGGACCTGGTGCTGCTCGACGAACCCTGCGCCGGCGTCAACCCCAGCCTGGTGGGCGGCATCTCGACCCTGCTCAGGGAGCTCAACCAGACCCGCAAGGGCAGCTTCGTGGTGATCGAGCACAACATGGATTTCGTCATGAGCCTGTGCCACCGCATCCTGGTGATGGTCGAGGGGCGGGTGATGGCGGTGGGCACCCCTGCCGAGATCCGCGCCAACCGCAAGGTGCTCGACGCCTACCTGGGAGATTGAGCATGACCGACTCCTGCATCGAATTCGACGATGTCGTCGCCGGCTACAAGGATTTCATGATTCTCAACAACCTGTCGTTCAAGGTGCGGCGCGGCGCCATCACGCTTCTGCTCGGGCCCAACGGCGCCGGCAAATCGACGGTGCTCAAGACCCTGTTCGGCCTGCTCAAGCCCCGCCAGGGCAGGGTCCTGCTTGACGGCATGGATGTGACCGGCGCGGCACCGAAAACCCTGCTCGCGCGCGGCATCGCCTTCGTGCCGCAGGGGCGCAACCTGTTCGGCCAACTGACCGTGCTGCAAAACCTGGAACTGGGCGGCATCACGCTGGGCATGAAGACCACGCATGAGCGTATTCCCGAGGTGCTGGAGTTCTTTCCGGGCGTGCGCGAGCGCAGGCACTCGCAGGCTTCGGCGCTTTCCGGTGGCGAGCAAAAGCAGTTGGAGCTCGGCCGGGCGCTGCTGTTGCGACCCAAGGTGCTGCTGATCGACGAGCCCTCGATCGGTTTGTCGCCGATCGTGGTACAGGATGTGTTCAAGCTGCTGCGTCGCCTGGTCGACCAGGGGACCACGGTACTGATGGTGGAACAGAATGTGAAAAGCGCGCTGAAAGTGTCGGACGACGCGATCGCGCTCGAATCCGGGCGCCTGGTGCTGCACAAGCCCGCCGGTGAACTGCTCGCCGACCCCAACATCGAGCGCCTGTTTCTGGGCGGCATCAATAGCGCCGGCGGCGGCCTGATTTCAACCGAGGAGTGAGCATGATTTTCGATCTGCGTACCTATACCCTGCATCCGGGCCGCCTGCCGGCATGGCTCAAGATGTATGAGCAGTACGGCCACCCGAGCCAGGTCAGGCATTGCGGCGAACCGGTGTTCTACGCCACCTCCGAGGTCGGTACCTTGAACCAGGTGGTGCATGTGTGGCAATACAAGAGCCAGGCCGACCGCGAAAAGCGGCGCAATGCGCTGATGAAGGATCCGCTGTTCCAGGACTACCTGCGGCGCAGCGCCGAAATGGGCGCGCACCTGACGCAGGAGTCACGCATTCTGAAGTCCACCTCCTTCTCGCCGCTGTAGCGCTGGATTCACGGCCTGCTTGCGCGCGACGCGTCGAAGCGCTACTGTTGCGCTTGCCCAACCCGGATGTTGCAACCATGACTAGCCAACCATCGCTGGCGGTATTTGCCAAGCGCGATTGCCCCACCTGTGAACTGGTCGCCCCGATCATGCGCACGCTGGCCGCGCGCGATCCGCAATTCAAGGTCTACTCGCAGGACGACCCGCAGTTTCCCGATGGGCTTCCGGGTGTGATCGATGATCGCGAACTGGGCGCCGCCTTTCGCCACCACATCGAAATCGTGCCCACCCTGATCCGCTTCGAGAATGGCGCCGAGGTCGCGCGTACCGAAGGCTGGGACGCCCGCGAATGGCGTCGCGTCACCGGCATCGCCGACCTGGGCGAAGGTTTGCCGGCGCTGCGCCCGGGCTGCGGTTCGAAGTCGGTCGAACCGGGCCTGGCCGAATACCTGCAGGTCAGGTTCGGTGACTCCGGCATTGGTTCGCGCAAGGTCGAATATGGCGACTACGACGATGAAGTCGAAGTGTGTTTCGAGCGCGGCTGGAGCGACGGCCTGCCGCTGGTGCCGCCGACCGACGTGCGGGTGCTGCGCATGCTGGCAGGCACCACGCGCAAGCCCGATGAAGTCGTGGGTCTGATCCCGCCCAACCTCGCAGAATGCAGCGTGGAAAAGGTCGCGATCAACGCGGTGATGGCCGGCTGCAAACCGGAGTACATGCCGGTCGTGCTGGCCAGCATCGAAGCGGCCCTTGAGCCGGTATTCACCCTGCACGGCCTGCTGGCGACGACTTACTTCTCGTCGCCCATCATCATCGTCAACGGCCCGATCGCCCGGCGCATCGGCATGAATTGCGGCCTCAACGCCTTAGGCCAGGGCAATCGAGCCAATGCAACCATCGGCCGCGCCCTGCAGCTGATCGTGCGCAACGTCGGCGGCGGCCGACCCGGCGAGGCCGATCGCGCCACGCTGGGCGGGCCGGGCAAATACACCTTCTGCTTCGCCGAAGACGAGTCGGATACCGGCTGGGTACCGCTGTCGGTATCGCGCGGTTTCGCGCCCGGCACCTCCACGGTGACCCTGTTTCAGGGCGAGGGCGTGCAGGGCTTCGTCGACCAGAAGTCGCGCGCCCCCGACGATCTGGCGCGCTCGCTGGCGATGGGCTTGAATGCGATCGGCCATCCGAAAATGGCGCTGTCGCAGCGGGCTATCCTGGTACTTTCGCCCGAGCACCACGCGATCTTCGCCGAGGCCGGTTGGGGCCGCAGGCAAATTGAAGAAGCCATCTATGCGGCCACCGTGCGCCCGGGCGCTGACCTGGTCGCCGGCGCGCACGGGGTTGGCGAGGGCATGCCGGCCTCAATGGCCAATCAGCCGGTGCCGAAATTCAATCCCGGCGGGCTCCTGGTCGTGCGCGCCGGCGGGCCCGCCGGCCTGTTTTCCGCCATCCTGCCGGGCTGGATCGCCGGCCGCAATCATCTCGAACTGCAACCTGTCACCAAGGAGATCAAGCCATGAGCAGCATGCAATGGATGCGTGACCCCACGCCCGAAACCTCACCCTTGAAGCGCGCCCGTCTGGCGCCGCCGCCCTCGCTCGATGGCTTGACTGTCGGCCTGTTCGACATCGGCAAGACGCGCACCAAGGAGTTTCTCGACCGCGTCGAGCTGCGCCTGCGCGAGCGGCACATTCGCACCGTCCGTTGCGGCAAACCGACCAATGCCAAGATTGCCACGCCGGAGAACCTGCAGAACATCGCCGCTGAGGCCGACGTGGTGTTGATCGCGCTCTCCGACTGAGGGTCTTGCACGTCGTGCAGTCTGCACGACCTGATGAACCTGGATTCACGCGGCATTCCCGGCGTGTCGGTGGTCACCACCGGTTTCACCGACGCGGTGGCGGCGCAGTCGCAGGCGCTTGGCTTCGAGCCGGCGATCGTGTATGTCCCGCATCCGATCCAGAACCGCACGGCCGATGAGCTCGACAGAATCGCCGACGAGGCCATTGAGTCGGCGTTGGCGATGCTTACGACCCGGGGTTGATGGGCGTGGCGCCGACGCCAGCCGCCGGGACTGCGCTTGTGCATTCAGGCGAGCGTACCGGCACTGACTGCCCGGCGCGCTTTCAGGCGCCGCTTGCGGCCCCGGCCGCGCTGGCGGCCGCGATTCCCTCGGCGATGGCATGCGTGAGCATGCCGCCGTAGCCGGAACGTACAGCGCCGGCGGCGTAAAGACCGGGCATCGCGGTTTGAAATCCGGCGTCAGTCACAAGGAAACCGGCCGCGTCGCGCAGGGCTGCGCTCGCCACGAAGTCGCACGCAGCTTCGAGCCCGACGTAGGCGAAAAGGCCGGCACAGTCGATCTCGCGCGATCTACCGTCGGCACCCACTCGCCGAACGCGCACGCCCTCCACGCCTTGCGACCCGAGCACAGCCTCAACCTGAGTACTCCACAGAACGGAAATGTTGGCATGCCCGGCGAGCCGATCGACCAGATCCTGGCGCGCGCGAAAGCCCGCACCGCGATGCACCAGATGCACATGCCGCGTATATCCGGCCAGCACCATCGCTTCCTGCAAGGCCGAATCGCCACCGCCGACCACCACCACATCCTTGTTCTTGTACATCGGACCATCGCAATCCGCGCATTGCGACACGCCCAGGTCGATCAGGTCGGCCTCGCCGGGCACGCCCAGGCGCTTCAGGCGTGCGCCCGCAGCGATGATCACCGCACGAGCATGATGGACGCCGTCGTCGGAATGCACTGCGAACAGTTCGCCCTCGCGTTCGATCGAACTGACCGCCGCATTGATATTCGCGGCGCCGAGGTCGGAGACTTCCATCATCATGCCGGCCGCCACATCGCTGCCCGAGCCTTCGATCTCGCCGTCCAGGTGATTGACGTTGATCACCAGGCCGCCGAAGAAATGCGATTCGATGGTGGCGGTGGCAAGGCCCGTCTGGCATGCCTGGCGGGCGGCGGCCAGGCCGGTGATGCCGGTGCCGATGACAATGAGATCGTAGTGTTTTGACATGCGGGTCCCGTGCTAACGTGTGCTGGATGGATCAGCGCCGGCCCGGCAGGCGCGGGTTTGGCGCGGCGGGGCGAGGTGACGGTTTCGTTGGCGGTGGCGCGGTGGCGGGCGCAAAGGTCGGCGCCAGGGCGGCACCCAATATCGGCGCGAAGTCCTTGCGCACCACGCGCAGGTCGCCTATGCGCTGGGTGATGCCGAAGCGGTCGAGGCACTCAAGAATCTCGATGGCGCGGGTGCGGCCGATGTCGGTGCGATCGCGCACCTGGGCGGCGCTGAACTTGCCGTCCTTGGTGTCGCGAAATACACCCGCTGTGATCGCCGCGAACTGCGCCACGGTAGCGCGCAGGTAAAAGCGCTCTGGCGTGACCCGCACCACTTCGCCGGTCTTGGCCTTGCGGTGCATGAAATCGCGCAAGGCCACTTCCTTGAGGCCGGCGCCGGCCGCCAGTTCGGCCAGCGTCAGGCTGTTGAAGCCGGCCGCCTCCAGCACTGGCTGCAACCGCTGCCACATGCTCTGATCGGCCGGGTTGTCAGTCGCTACATGACGCGGAATGCGTGCGATCGAGCCGCTCAACTCGATCTGCTTGTCGTCTGCCAGAAGCCGCAGCACTAACAGAAAGGTGGCGGCGGCCAGATCCGGCGCACAGGCCTTGCGCAATACCGCGACCTCCTGGCCCAGCGCCTGCGGCGATTCGGCGTGAAAGCGCACCAGCGCCTCCTTGACCGCAGCCTTGACTGTGTCGATCGCCTTGCGCGGCAGGCCGATGCGCGGTTCGCGGCCCAATACCTGCAGCAAATTCGCTTCGACCAGGGCGGTGATGCGCGCATCGTCGAGGTTGAAGATGCGTGCAAACCAGCTCAGGTCAACGCCGGCGGGCATCACCGGCTGCAAGGCAGCCAGGGCTGCCTGCGGCTCGGCATGCGTCAGCGCCGCCAGTTGCGCCGCGCGTTGCTCCGGCTTGCGCCGTTGTCGCGGCGCGCCGGGATCGAGGATCAGGCCGCCGCCGATGGTGCGCATGGCCGACTGGTCGCGCACGATGAAGCGGTCGCCGTGTTGCGCCGCCATCGGCTGATCGACCACCAGGCGCGCCAGGGCCACTTGGCCGGGCTTGATTTCGGCGCCGCGCCGCAGGGCGATGCGCGCAGTGACATCGCGCGCACCATGGTGCAGGTGCACCGGCGTCCAGTGCTTGAGCGCCCGCGCTTCGGAAGGCAGCAGGCGCAACTGCACATCCAGGCGTTGCGTCGGTGCGTGCAAGGCCGGCGCCACCACCCAGTCACCGCGCGCCGCTTCGGTCAGCTCGATGCCGGAGAGGTTCAAGCCGCAGCGCTCGCCTGCGGTGGCATGCTGCGCGGCCTTGCCATCCTTGTGGATGCCGCGCACCCGCACCTCGATGCCGGCCGGGGTCAGCAGCAAGCGCTCGCCGCTGGTGACCGTGCCGTTGAACACCGTGCCGGTGGCGACCGTGCCGCTGCCGGCCACGCTGAACACGCGATCGATGGCGAAGCGCAGGCCGCGGCCGACCTGGCTTTCGCGCTCCAGCGTGCGGGCGGCTTCGGCCAGGGTGGTGCGCAGCGACTCGATGCCGGTGCCCAGGGGCGCGGCAACCGGCAGAATCGCGATGTTTGCCAAGCCGGTCGGCGCCAACAGCGTGCGCAACTCGACCTCGACCTCTTCCAAGCGTTGCGGCGCCACGCGGTCGGTCTTGGTGATTACCGCGATGCCGCGCCGCACCGACAGCAGCTCGATGATGTTCAAGTGCTCGACGGTTTGCGGCATCACGCCGTCGTCGGCGGCGACGACGATGATCACGTAGTCGATGCCGCACACGCCGGCCAGCATGTTGCGCACAAAGCGCTCGTGGCCGGGCACATCGACGAAGCCGACGGTCAACTGGTCACCCGGCGTGCGCCAGTAGGCAAAGCCCAGGTCAATCGAAATGCCGCGCGCCTTTTCCTCCGGCAGGCGATCGGTGTCGACCCCGGTCAAGGCTCGGACCAAGGTGGTCTTGCCGTGATCGATGTGTCCGGCGGTGGCGACGATCATGGCGCGGTGGCGGGCATGCCCAATTGCCCCAGCTGGCCGACGAATCCGGCTTCGTCTTCAAGGCAGCGCAGGTCGAAGATCAGCTCACCCTCACGGATGTGGCCGATCACCGGGATCGGCAGGCCGCGAAACGCGGCGGCCAGCGCGTCAGCCGCAGCGCTTTTGCGTTTGCCTGCCGGCAGCAGGGCGATGCCCGCGCTGGGCAGGGATGCCATTGGCAGGGCGCCGCTGCCGATCTGGCTTGCGCATTCGACCACGCGCGCACTGGCGCGATCGGCCACCGCAGCGCTCAAGGGCGGCAGCATGCGCGCCGCCAGCGCCGCGATTTCGGAGGCTGTGCGGGTCAAGAGGCGCAAGGTCGGCAGGGTGGTGGTCAACTGGTCAGGCCGCGCATACAGCCGCAACACCGCCGCAAGCGCCGCCAGGCGCACCTTGTCCAGTCGCAGCGCGCGCTTCATCGGATTCTTGCGGATGCGCGCGATCAGATCGCGCCGGCCGACAATCAGCCCGCATTGCGGGCCACCCAAAAGCTTGTCTCCACTGAAGGTGACGATGTCGGCGCCGGCGGCGATCGCCTCCCGCGCGGTCGGCTCGTGCGGCAATCCGTAGTCTTCGAGATTGAGCAGCATGCCGCAACCCAGGTCGTTGATCAGCGGAACGCCGTGGCGCGCCGCGATGGCCGCAAGCTCGCTCTCGGCCACCATTGCGGTGAAGCCCTGGATGGTGTAGTTGCTGGTGTGCACCTTCATCAGCGCACCGGTGCTTTTGCCGATCGCGCCTTCGAAATCGCGCGCGTGGGTACGGTTGGTGGTGCCAACTTCGCGCAGCTTGCAGCCGGCGCTTGCCATGATGTCGGGAATGCGGAACGAGCCGCCGATTTCCACCAGTTCACCACGCGACACCACGACCTCGCGGCGTCGTGCCAGGGTATTGAGCGCGAGGTAGACTGCCGCCGCGTTGTTGTTGACCACCACTGCGGCCTCGGCGCCGGTCAGGCGTTTGAGCCAGGCTTCGACATGGCTGTCGCGCTCGCCACGCGCCGCACCGCCTATGTCGTATTCGAGGTTGACCGGGCGCGCCATCGCGCCGAGCGCCGCATCGATCGCCGCCTGTGGATAGAGCGCGCGGCCGAGGTTGGTATGCAGAACGGTGCCACTGCAGTTGAAGACCGGGCGCAGCGATGGCCGCAGTAATGCCTCGATGCCGGTGCCGCATTCGGCCAGCAGGCTTGAAGCGGCGGCGGCCTCGCTTTCGGGTGCCGCGGCCAGCAAGCAGCGTTGCGCATCGAGTACCGCCCGCAAATGCTCGACTACCAGCGCATGACCATGGCGTTCGACCAGCCGTGCGCCGGCGGCCGAATTGAGCAAGCGATCGAGCGATGGCAACGCGGCGCGATTGGCGCTTGGCATGGTGGCGGGCATCGGCAGATCCGGGTTAGGCATCAGGCGGCGGCAAAGCCTTGCGGGTGCCGCGCTTTGCACCGGCTATGCAAATCCGCCTTGAGGGCGCGCGTAGTGCAAGAGCATGATTCGGCTGCAATCCTCGACCAATAGAGGTCATGCGTGGTCTCCGCGTATCGTTACGCAGCCGGATTGTGCCATGCTCCGATCGGCGCAATGTTCGTGAACCATGATTTAGACTGTGCAGCAATCGTTCTGCGCGATCGAAAAGCGGCAGCGACAGGAGAACAATGAAGAAAATTCTCGATGGCATCGTGGTGCTGGATCTGACGCGATTCTTTTCCGGCCCGCAATGCACCTTGTTGCTGGCGGGCATGGGCGCCGAAGTGATCAAGATCGACGATCCGAAAACCGGCGATCCCACCGCCTTCGCGCCGCCGTTCGACGGGCCGCAAGGGATCAGCTTCGAGCGCCGCTCCGAGCAGGACATGGGACTGGCCTATCTCAAGCGCGCGCGCGGCAAGAAGTCGGTCACGCTCGACTTGAAGTCGGGCGAGGGGCGGGCGATCTTCCTGGCAATGGTGGCCCGGGCCGACGTAGTGGTCGAGAACTTCCGGGCCGGCGTGGCCACGCGCCTGGGCATCGACCATGCGGCATTGTGCGTGGCTAATCCGGCCATCATTTACTGCGCATTGACAGGCTACGGCGCGACCGGCCCGGCGCGCGACGACAAGGCCTACGACCTGATGGTGCAGGCGGCCACTGGCCTGATGAGCCTGAGCGGGCAAGAGGGCGAAGCGCCGATCAAGACCGCGACCGCGCTTTCGGATGCGATCGCCGGCGTGTTTGCCGCCAAGGGCGTGCTCGCCGCGCTATTGCATCGCGAGCGCACCGGCGAAGGCCAGGCCATCGATGTCGGCATGGCCGACTGCCTTTTTTCGCTGCTGTTCGACGAACCCATCGATTGCTATGAGCGCCTCGGCCTGGCGCCGCGCCAGGGCAACCGCATCATGCGTTTCTCGCCGTTCAACGTGTTCCGCGCAAGCGATGGCTGGGTTGCCATCGGCACTGCCACCGACGCGGAATGGCTGGCCTTGCAAGGCGCGATGGGGCGCGATGATCTCAAGAGTGATGCGGAGATGCAGAACGTCGGCTGGCGCCTCACCAACAACGGCGCGGTCGACGCGGTGGTGTCGGCCTGGACCAAAGCCCTCACCAAGGACCGGATCGTAGCCGCGCTCAAGGAGGCCGGTGTTGCCTCAAGCCCGGTGCGCTCGATCGATGAGGTGATGCAGTGGCAGCAATTGCTTGAGCGCGAGATGATCGTGCCGCTTCCCAATCCGCTTACCGGTGCCGCCGCGGCCGCGCAGGCGCCGGGTTTCCCGATCAAATTCAGTCGTACCCCGGCCAGCCACCAGCGGGCCAGCCCGGTGCCGGGTGCCGACTGCGAAGAGGTGTTCGCGCGCCTGGCCGGTTTGTCCGCCGCCCGGGTGGGCGAACTCAGGCGCGACGGCATCATATGAGACCATTGCAGGCTTACCGGTGACGATCAATCCATGAACGACAGCGCAGACAGATTTGCAAGTGCCGTAGTCGAGGCGGCCGATGCCTTCGAAGCCAACGAGTTGTACCAGGCCAATGGCTGGACCGACGGCTTGCCGATCGTGCCGCCGACCGAAGCCGGGGTGGCGCGCTTTCTCGCCGCCGCCGGGCTCAAGGCCGGCGACGTGATCGGCGTCGAGCCGGTGCGCCGGCGCCGCATCACCGCCGAAAAGGTGGCGATCGCCGCGTTGATGGCCGGCTGCCTGCCCGCATACATGCCGGTGGTGGTGGCCATCGTCAAGGCCATGTG
>CAYYFR010000010.1:0-56227 GCA_964470865.1 uncultured Burkholderiales bacterium
CCCCTTTGATATTTGCTTCCGTATAAACGCGTCAAAACACTTTCCCAGCATCGCTGGCTTTTCTTGTTCACTGACTTGATCAATAGCGTACAACAGGTTCGTTTGCACTCTTTCCAGAAATGATTCGTCCTGCATCATTTTTTCTGAAAACGCTTTGCGTTCTGAATCACTCAAGGGTTCGATTGCCTCCAAGAATTTCTTCAACTTCTTAACAAGCAAGTAATTTCGAAGACTGGCTATCGCGTCTGCTGCCTTGACTAATGACCCGAGCAATGGGATGTCCCTTACGATTCCACTCTCGAGAAGGGAATCAAGCGCCACTTCACCTGCGCCAGCTGCGAAGTCAACAGCGCTTTTGTCCTTGTTTGGAGTGACGGGGCTAGACACTAGGCTGCACCTGCAATGATCGCGCACATCTCATCATTTGAGCCCTCCGAGAACTCAAAATCCCACGTCAAAAGAACAGAGACGCTGCTTCTGTCGCGTAAGCTATCCCAGCGTCGGCATATTCAACCGTACCCCCACCTCAGTCGTAGTCCACCGCGTAGTCACCACCTTCGGCCGCGTATAAAACCGCACCCCATCCATCCCATGCACCGAGTAATCCCCAAACAACGAAGCCTTCCACCCGCCAAACGAGAAAAACGCCATCGGCACCGGGATCGGCACGTTCACGCCGACCATCCCGACTTCGATTTCGGTCTCAAAGCGGCGGGCGGCGCCGCCTGAGGCGGTGAAGATGGCGGTGCCGTTGGCGTAGGGGCAGCTGTTCACCAGCTTGATGGCGTCTTCGAGTGTGTCCACTCGCAGCACGGAGAGCACGGGGCCAAAGATTTCGTCCTTGTAGATGCTCATGTCGGTCTTCACGTTGTCGAAGAGCGTGGTGCCGAGATAGAAGCCGTTTTCGAAGCCGGGCACGACTTTGCCGCGGCCGTCCATGACAAGTTTGGCGCCTTCCTTTTCGCCGGCGTCGATGTAGCTCTTGACCTTGTCGCGATGCTGTTTGGTGACGAGCGGGCCCATTTCTACGCCGGCCTTGTCGCCGGGGCCGACTTCGATTTTCAGTGCCTTTTCTTTCACCTTGGCAACCAGCGCATCGCCCACACCGCCCACGGCCACCACCACCGAGATGGCCATGCAGCGCTCGCCGGCGGAGCCGTAGCCGGCGCCTACCAGGGCGTCGGCGGCGAAGTCGAGGTCGGCATCGGGCAGCACCACGGCGTGGTTCTTCGCGCCACCCAAGGCCTGCACACGTTTGCCGTTTTTCGCGCACGTTTCATAAATGTATTGCGCGATCGGAGTGGAGCCGACAAACGAGATGGCTTTCACGTCCGGGTGGTTCAGCAAACCATCGACGGCTTCCTTGTCGCCTTGCACGATGTTGAACACGCCGTCGGGCAGCCCGGCCTCCTTGAAGAGTTCGGCCATGCGCATCGAGCAGCTGGGCACTTTTTCGCTGGGTTTGAGGACGAAGGTGTTGCCGGTGGCAATGGCTACCGGGAACATCCACAGCGGCACCATGGCAGGGAAGTTGAACGGCGTGATGCCGGCGCACACACCGAGCGGCTGGCGCAAGGTGTGGCAATCGACATCGGTGCCGACGTTTTCGGAGTGCTCGCCTTTTTGCAGGTGCGGGATGCCGCAGGCGAATTCGATCACTTCTATGCCGCGCGTGACGGACCCTACCGCGTCGGGCACGGTCTTGCCGTGCTCCTCGCTTGCCAGCACGGCCAGTTCCTGGGTGTGGGCCTGCATCAGGGCGAGGAATTTCTGCATCACGCGCGCGCGGCGCAGGGGCGGGGTGCTGCGCCATGCCGGGAAGGCGGCTTTGGCGGCTTGCACCGCGGTGTCGATGTCTTTGGCATTGGCGAAGGCCACGTGCTTGGTGACCGCGCCGGTGGCTGGGTTGGTGACTTCGCCTGAGCGGGTGGAGGTGGCTTCGGCTTTTTTGCCGTTGATGAAATAGCCAATTGTGGGGACTAACAGTTTGGAGTCGACGGGTTGGTTCATTTTTAATTTTCGCTATGCTTGCAGATCGTTGGTGGGAGTGGGCGTTGGCCAAGTATCGGCCCGTGAGGATTGGTGGGAGCGGGTTTCCGGGCATTGCCCTGTATAAAACCCGGACTTGTCAAGTGAAGATTCTATGCCATGCACCTCGTCCCGGCTTATGTGGAGCAACGGCAGGCGAAGGCAGGGCGGATGCGCCACAATAAATGGGGTCCGACCCCACTTATTTTCCAATCAATTGGCGAGGGCACCGAGGTAGTTCTTCACCCGCTCATCGGCCACGAGGCTCTCGAAATCCGGCGCCTCGGTCACCACACCCTTTTGCACAAACAGGAAGCGCTCGCAGCTCTGTTTGAGGATGTCGACGTGGTAACGCTCGTTCGGGTGCAGACAGAGGAACACCAGACGCCCTTCGGCTTTCAGTTTTTCGAAAAAATCCAGCATGAAGCCGATGTAGCCGTCCTGGGTATTGAACTGCGGCTCGTCGAACAGATGCACCATCGGCGTTTGGCTCACCGGGTGCTCGAGCATGAAGTTGGGTTTGGTACGCTTGAAGGCACGCACCTGGTAGCTCTGGTGGTAGTGGATCGCCAGACGGTCGCGCTCGCCATAGCGCACGGCATGAATGTCCTGCCCGTTCACGCGCACCTGGCCCGAGGTCGGCAGGTTGCTGCCGGTGATCAGCTCGAAGAGAGTGGTCTTGCCGGAACCGTTCGGCCCCATCACGCCGACTACGCCGGGTTGGGCGATCTCGAAATCGGCAGCCAACGAAAACGTGACCTGCTTGTTGAAGAGGCCGCGGGTGTATTGCTTGGTCAGGCCTTCGACTTTGAGGAGGGGAGCGTTCATCATTCAAACCCCCAATAATTTTTGGCGCAGCGCAGCGTCTTCGCGCAACTCTGCCGCCGGGCCGGCATGCACAATCTGCCCCAGGTGCATCACATAGGCGCGGTCGGCCACGGCAAGCGCGCTTTGCACATTCTGCTCGACCACCAGAACGGCGATGCCCTCAGCCTTGAGGCGCCCGATGGTCTTCATCACGTCCTGCACCACCCTGGGCGCCAGGCCCTGGCTGGGCTCGTCGAACAGCACCAGGCCGGGCGCGCCGATCAGGGCGCGTGAGATCGCCACCATCTGCATTTCGCCGCCGGAAAGGTTTTCGCATTCGCGCGCCATCAGATACTCGAGCGCGCTGAAGATCTCGAAGCATTCCTTTTCGTTCCAGTTGCGGAAACGGGTTTTCTTTTTCGCGATGGCGAGGTTGCGCGCCACTGTGAGCGTCGGGAAGATGCGCCGGTCGTCCGGCACCCAGCCGATACCGGCCTGGGCGATTTTGTGGGTCGGCTCACGCGTGATGTCGCGGCCGTCGAAATGGATGCTGCCGCTGCGCGGAGGAGTAAGGCCCAGGATGGAGCGCAGCGTGGTGGTCTTGCCGGCGCCGTTCGGGCCGAGCAGTGCAACCACTTCGGCGGGGCCGATATCGAGCGAGACCTTGAACAGGGCTTGCGTCTCGCCGTAGAAGGTGTCGATGCCTGCGATCGAGAGCATGGCAGTGCTGGAAGGCTTGAGAACTGCACTCATGCGAGTGCTCCGAGATTGGAGCGACGAACCCAGTCGTTCTCCTTCAACTCGGCCGGCGTGCCACCGGCAATCACCTGGCCCCAGTGGATCACCGAGACGTGATCCGCCAGGCCGAACAAAAACTTCATGTCGTGCTCGATGATGACGATGGTGACCACGCGCTTCAACTCGCGCACGAGATCGGCCAGACGCGCCGTGCCTTCGCTACCCAAGCCGGCGGTCGGCTCATCGAGAAACAACAGGCGCGGCTGCGCGGCCAGCGCGACGCCGATCTCCAGCGCGCGCCGTTCGCCATACGAAAGGCTCTTGGCCGGCACGCTTGCCTTGCCCTTGAGGCCGACGCGCGCCAACACGGCGGCGGCTTCGTCCTGCGCGGCGGAGTCCGCTCCAAGATCGCGCCACGGGTTGAAGCCCTGCGCGCGCACGCGCGGGCAGGCGATCAGCACGTTGTCGAGCGCGGTGTAGTCGTTGAACAGGTTCATGATCTGGAACGAGCGCGAGATGCCTTTTTTCGCAATCGCGCGCGGCGCCAGGCCGGTGATATCTTCGCCCGCGAAGGTGACGCGGCCACGATCCGGTGCATAGCGGCCGGTAAGGACGTTGAAGCAGGTGGTCTTGCCCGCCCCGTTCGGTCCCATGATGCCGGACAGTTGGCCCTCTTCAAAACTGAGGGTGATGTCTTCGAGCACCACCTGGTCGCCGAAGCGCTTGGCCAGGCGGGTGGCTTCAAACAACGCCATGCTTGGCCTCCGCTGCACTCAAGGTGTCAGAGGGGTCAATGGTTATAACGTTTGGTGGGAGCGCTTCTCGTGGCTTCTTCGCTTTCCACGCTTGCCACATACCGGCGATCCCCTCGGGCTTGAACAGCACCATCGCCATGAAGATCAGGCCGTACCAGAGCAGCCAGGTCTCGGTGTAGGCGCCCAACAGGTCGCGCGCCAGAATAAAAAATGCCGCACCGATCAACGCCCCCCAGAAACTCACCAGCCCGCCGCCGATCAGCACCATCATCACCACGAAGCCGGAGTTTTGCAGGCTCATCACGTTCGGATACGCCGAGTTCTGCGCCATCGCGAACAGCGCGCCGGCCAGGCCCGCGAACGCGGCGGAGAGGGTGAAGGCGAGCCATTTGTAGAGCCACACGTTGTAGCCGACAAAGGCGGCGCGGGTTTCGTTCTGCTTGATCGCGGAGAGGATGCGCCCCAACGGCGAATGAATCAGGCGCCACAGGCCGAGCACCGCGAGGGTGAAGATCGCGAGCGAGAAATAGAACAGCGCCTCGTTGCTGACAAGCTTGATCGAGAAAAAACCAAAATCGGCCGGCAGGCGCTTGATGTTCAACAGGCCGTCCTCGCCGCCGGTGACGCTGTGCCACTTGATCGAGACGAACCAGAACACCTGGCCGAAGGCGATGGTGAGAAGCGCGTAATAAATGCCGCGCCGGTGCGAGATGAACGCAGCCACCGCCGCGCCGAAGGCGGCGGCGACAAGCACGGCGCCGAACAGATCGAACCACAAATTCGGCCAGACCTTGAGTTGCAACAGCCCGAACGCATAGGCGCCGATGCCGAAATACGCGCCATGGCCAAACGACGGCAGGCCGGTGTAGCCGAGCAGCAGGTTGTAGCCCAGCGCAAACAACATCCAGATCATGATTTCCAGCGCCAGGTACTGGTACAGGCCGACGCGTGATAGCCACAGCGGCGTTGTCAGCAGCAACAGGAAGGTGATGACCAGCGGCACGGGGATCAGGGCGGCGCGGCCGGATTTGGCTTGCACTTGAAATAGGCCTTTGAAAGAGCGTTGAATAAAACGCGGGACAAATAACGCTGGACAAATTGGAATATACGTTCTAATATTGAAAAATGCAAGAATTTTTGTTCTAACTCATTTCAATCCGCTGTTCAATCCACTGTTCAATCCGCTGTTCAATCCACAGCATGACCTCCCCCGCCACCTACGACGCGCTCAAGGACGCCATCTCCCGCACTTATCCGGAGATGTCCAAGCAGCTGCAGCGCATCGCGCGGTTCGCACTGGAGAAGCCGCACGACCTCGCGCTCGGCACGGTGGCTGCGGTGGCGGAAGCAACCGAAGTGCAACCTTCGGCGATGATCCGCTTCGCCAATGCATTGGGCTACGGCGGCTTCTCCGAAATGCAGCAGGTGTTTCGCGGCCATCTGGTGGACCGGGTCGAGCGCTCGGCCAGTTATCGCGAGCGAATCGAAGCGATGCGCAAGAAGCAGTCGAACGGCGCGGCCGCGCCGGCCGGCGTGCTGCACCAGTTGGTGAGCGACGCGGCGGGAGAGCTTGCGCACCTGGAAGAGAACATCGCCGCGACCGACCTCAAGGCCGCCGTCAAACTGATCGCCAATGCCAAGCGCATCCATCTGCTGGCGCAGCGCCGCGCCTATCCGGTGGCGAGCTATCTCGCCTATGCGTTAAACCAGATGGAGCTGTTCACCCACCTGATCGACGGCAGCGGCGGCATGCTGCGCGAAAGCCTGCGCTCGGTGGCGCAAGGCGACGTGCTGGTGGTGGCGAGCTTTCGTAATTACTCGCCCGAGGTGATCGAAGCGGCCGCCAATGCGCAGCGCAACGGCGTGGCCGTGGTGGCGATCACCGACGGCCCGCTCTCCCCGCTCAAAGCCTCGGCGAAAGTGTGTTTCGAGCTGGCCGACGATTCGTCCAAGCCGTTCCGCTCGCTGGTCGCACCGCTCACCCTGGCGCAGGCGCTGGTGGTGAGCATTGGCCACCATTTGGCGGAGCAGCCGGTGCGCGGCATCACAATTAAAAAGGCGACAGCGAAAAAATCGACAAGAGGCGAAACCAAATGAAGCGCAAGTTCGACGTCATCTGCGTCGGCCGCGCGGCGGTAGACCTCTATGGCGAGCAGATCGGCAGCCGCTTGGAGGACATGCTGACCTTCAACAAATACATGGGCGGCTCGCCCGCCAACACCGCCGTCGGTGTGGCACGCCTGGGGTTGAAACCGGCGATGCTCACCCGCGTCGGTGATGAACACAACGGCCGCTTCGTGCGCGAGTTTCTCGCTGCCGAAGGCGTCGACGTGAGCCATGTCGTCACCGACCCCAAAAAACTCACCGCTCTGGTGTTCCTCGGCATCCGCGACCGCAACACTTTTCCGCTGGTGTTCTACCGCGACAATTGCGCCGACATGGCGATTGTGCAATCTGATTTCGACGCCGCCTTCATCGGCTCGGCCACCGCCCTCTTGATCTCCGGCACGCATCTGTCGCAGCCGCAGCCTTACGAGACCTGCCGCGCTGCGATACGCATGGCGCGGCAGCATGGCACTCGCGTCGCGCTCGACATTGACTACCGCCCGGTGCTGTGGGGCCTCACCAGCCCCGGCATGGGCGAGCAGCGCTTTGTGCCGTCCGATCAAGTGAGCGCGCATTTGCAGACGGTGATCCCCGAGTGCGACCTGCTGGTCGGCACCGAAGAAGAAATCCACATCGCCGGCGGCAGCACCGATACGCTCGCGGCATTGAAGCGCCTGCGCAGATTGACCAAAGGCACCATCGTGGTCAAGCGCGGCCCGATGGGCTGCGTGGTGTTTGACGGCGCGATCCCCGGCGACATCGAGGCCGGCATCATGGGGCCGGGCTTTCCAGTCGAGGTGTTCAACATCCTCGGCGCGGGTGATGCCTTCATGGCGGGCTTTTTGAGCGGCTGGCTGCGCCACGAAGACCTTGCGCGCTGTTGCACCTACGCCAATGCCTGCGGCGCCCTCGTCGTCTCGCGCCACGGCTGCGCACCGGCGATGCCAAGTTGGGAAGAGTTGCAATTCTTTTTGAAACACGGTGCGGCGAGCGAGCGCGTGCGCGAGGATGCAACGATCGAGCACCTGCACCGCGCCAGCACCCGCACGCGCGACTGGCCCGAACTGGCGGTGCTGGCGTTCGACCACCGCACGCAGTTCGACGAAATTGCCGCGCAGCATGGTGCCCCGGCCCACAAAATCAGCGACTTCAAACGCTTGATCGCGGCGGGAGCAAAACAAGGTGCGGCGCTGGCGCGTGCCAGCGGCGATGCCGGCAACCTCGGCTTCGGCGTGATCCTCGACGAGCGCTTCGGCGAAGACATTTTGCCCACTGTCACCGGCATCGGCTGGTGGGTAGCGCGGCCGGTCGAGTTGCCGGCTTCGCGCCCGCTGCGCCTTGAAGCCGGCGACCAGCCTGCTCTCGCCTTGCGCGCCTGGCCAGGCGAACATGTCGCCAAATGCCTGGTCGCGTATCACCCGGACGACGCGGCCGATTTGCGCGCGCAGCAGATCACCACCCTCACCGCTCTGCAGGACGCCTGCGTCGCGAGCTTCCACGAATTGCTGCTCGAAGTGATCCCGCCGCGCCACATGGACAGTGACGACACCACCCTGGCCCGTGCCCTCAAGCAGTTGTACGCGGCCGGCATTCGCCCAGACTGGTGGAAGCTGCCGCCGGCCGCCAGCAGCGCGGCGTGGATCGCCATCACCGAAGTGATCCGCAGCAATGACGCGCACTGCCGGGGCGTGCTGCTGCTCGGCCTCGAAGCCTCGGAAGAGGATTTGCAGAAAAGTTTTGATCTCGCCGCGCCGCATGCGATCTGCCGCGGCTTCGCGGTGGGCCGCTCGATCTTCGCCGATGCGGCGGCCGCCTGGTTTGGCGGCACCATAGGCGATGAGCAGGTGGTTGCAGAGATCGCCGCACGCTATGCGCGGCTGATCGGCGGCTGGCGCAGCGCACGCGCGGCTGCCACACCGGCGCGCGCGGCAGCGTAAAGGCATTTTCAACGGAGACATCAATGACACAACGCATCGGATTCATCGGCATCGGCATGATGGGCCACGGCATGGTGAAAAACCTGCTCGCCAAGGGCTTCGCCGTCACGATCAAGGCGAATCGCAATCGCGCCAATCTGGCCGGCCTCCTCGCGGCCGGCGCGAACGAGGCGGCGTCCAACGCCGACTGCGCGCGCGCCGCCGACATCGTGTTCATCTGCGTCACCGGTTCGCCCCAGGTCGAAGACATCGTCTACGGCAAGGATGGCCTGCTCGATGCGGCGCGCGCCGGCCTGCTGGTGGTGGACTGCTCGACCGCCGAGCCGGCCTCGACCGCGCAGATCCGTGCCGACTTCGCCGCCAAAGGCGTCAAGCTGGTCGATGCGCCACTCGCGCGCACCCCCAAGGAAGCTGAGGAAGGCAAACTCAACACGATGGTCGGGGCCGATGCGGCAGACTTCAAGACAGTCGAGCCGGTGTTGAAAGCCTTCTGCGAAAACATTTTCCACGTCGGTCCGCCGGGACACGGCCATGTGCTCAAACTGGTCAACAACATGATGGCGATGAGTTTCGCCGCGTGCATCGCCGAGGCCTTCGCAGTAGGCGCCAAGGCCGGGCTTGACCTGAATCGCCTGTACGACGTGGTCTCGGCGGGTGGCGTCAACTGCGGCATTTTCCAGATGATGACCACCAAGACCCTGAAGCAAGGCGATGTCACCGGCTTCAAGTTCGGCATCTCCAACGCACAAAAGGACTTGCGCTACTACACCCATTTGGCCGAAATGCTGCCGGTCTCAAGCTTCATGGGCGAGGCGGCACACCAGAGTTTCGTCGCGGCCGTCAATGCCGGCTTCGGCAACAAGCTGATCGCCTCGCTATTCGAGGCGCAGGAAAAACTCAACGACGTCAAGATCGTCCCGCGTTAACCCGCATCTTTACCAAAGGAGAGAATCATGAGCGACACCACTCAGTCAGACAAATCGGAAGACGAAAAGCTGTCAACTTCACCTTCAACCTCCCGCCGCACCCTGCTCAAGGGCACGGCGCTGGCCGCAGTCGGTGCCGCACTCACGGGCGTGGCGCCTTTCATGGGGCCGTGGAAACACAATCGCATATGGGCGCAAGCCTCACAGAAGAAACCACTGGTGATCGGCCTCACCATGGACGCTTCGGGCCAGTACGCGGCCAGCGGCGGCGAGGAGCGCCTCGGCGCGATGATGGCGATCAAGGAATTCAACGACAAGGGTGGCGTGCTGGGCCGGCGCATCGAGGCGATCCACATGGATACAGAGACCACGCCGGCCACCGGCTCGCGCGTGGCCGAACGGATGATTGCGCGCAACGAAGCGGCGTTTTTGATCGGCGCGGTGCATTCTGGCGTGGCCAACGCGATCTCGCAGGTGGCGCAGAAGTACGGCACGATCTTCCTCAACACCAATTCGAGCTCGCCGACCGAGGCGGGCAAGGACTGCCACCGCGTCAAGTTTGTGTGGGACGGCAACGGCACCAACTTCGCCCACGCCATCGTCAAGAATGCGATCCGCGCCAATGGCAAGAACTGGGTGCTGATGACCAATGACTACGTCTGGGGCCACAGCACCTCGAAGGCGACGCGCGCCCTGGTCGAAGCGAACGGCGGCAAGATCGTCGAGGAACTGCTGGTGCCGCAGAACACGCGCGATTTTTCGTCCTACCTGTTGAAACTCCAGCAACTCAAACCGAATGCGGTGGCCACCGCGATCGGCGGCGACGACATCAAATCGCTGCGCCAGCAGGTGGTGCAGCTGAAGATGAACAACAGCACGGCGTGGATCAACAACCAGCAGGACTGGCCGGACGTTTATGGCCTGGGGCCAGAGTCGATCTTCGGTGTGTTCGGCACCACCTGGTATTACCGGCTCGACCTGCCGGGCGTGAAGGAATTCGTCGCCGCCTACCAGAAACAATATCCGGGCATGGCGATCCGGGTACCGGGCAACGTTTATCACAACGGCTACATGGCGACGCGTGAACTGTTGCGCTGCGTCGAGGAAACCGGCAGCACCAACAACATCGCGGTGATCAAGAAGCTCGAAGGTCGCAAGATGAGCGCGCGCGACCGCCTGCAGCACTTTGATGCGTGGATGGACCCGGCGACGCACCACTGCCAGCAGACCATCTACATGGCGAGCTACAACGACAAGCCGGCCGAGAAGGACGATATCTTCAAGATCCTTTCCCAGGTCGAGCCGAAAGACGTAGCGGACAAAGACGCCGCCGGCGCCTGCAAGCTGGAGAGCTACGAGGCAACACCCGTATACGAGGTGTAATGACGCCCGCAAGCCAGCCGTCATCACCTTCAGGCGCGGCAGCAATGCCGCGCCGCCTACTTTTTTCTTCCATGGACTTCTTCGCCAATCTTTTGCCGCACCTGGTCAACGGCGTCTCGCTTGGCCTCTTGTTCGCGCTGATCGCGCTGGGCTTCATGCTGATCGTCGGCGTGATGGAGACGATCAACCTGGCGCATGGCTCGCTGTTCGCGCTGGGAATGTACTTCGCATTGTTCTTCGTCGCCCCGAAGCTGGGATGGTTTCCCGAGCTGCAATCGGCCTACATGGCGCTGCCGGTGGCAACGCGCTACGGCATCGCCCTCTTCCTTGCACCCTTGTTTGTCGGCTTGTTCGGCATGCTGCTCGAATTGTGCCTGCGCCGCACCTACGGGCGCGACCCGCTCTATGGCCTGTTGCTCACCTTCGGCGCCGCCCTGGTGATCGAGGAAGTGATCCGCCTGGTCTGGGGCTCAAACGAAAAACAGTTGCCGCTGCCGGAGGCGATTTCCGGCGCCTTCATGCTGGGTGACCTGATCTATTCGAAGTACCGCCTGTTCGCTTCCGCCTTTGCTGTGCTGATGATCGGCGTGCTCTGGTGTTTTCTCGAAAGGACGTCCTACGGCGCAATCATCAAGGCCGGCGCGCACGACAGCGAAATGGTGCGTGCGCTGGGTTTGAACCTGTCGCGCTTGCGCCTGTATGTCTTCGGTCTCGGTGTTGCCCTGGCCGCCATCGCCGGTGTGGTGATGGCACCGATCTGGGGGATTCGCCCGCATGTCGGTGTCGATGCCGTGGTGCCGGCGTTTCTGATCATCGTGCTGGGCGGCGTCGGTTCGCTCTGGGGCGCGGTGGTCGCCGGGCTGATGGTCGGGATGGTGGTGGGTCTGACCGGCGCGTACGCGTCGGAATGGTCGCTCATGTCGATGTATCTGCTCTTCATCGCGGTGGTGACGTTCCGCTCGCGTGGATTGTTCGGCAAGAAGAGTGTGCTCGAGGTATGAAGCGCTTGCCTGAGACGGTGGCGCCGCCCCTGCGCGGCCGGCTCGCGCTCGTCACCGGCGCCGCCGGCACAATGGGCCTGGCGGCAACCCGCGCATTGCTGGAGGATGGCTGCACCGTGGCGATGGTCGACTTCGACCGCAAACGAAACGAAGCGGCGGCGCGCACGCTCGGTTATGCCGCCTTGCCGTTTTCATTCGACATCAGTGATCAGGGTCAGGTGCGCGCCGCGCACGAGGCGATCGTCGCAGCGGCTGGGCCGGTCGACATTCTGGTCAACAACGCCGGCATCCTGTCGAACAACAGGGTCGAGGCGACCGATGCGGCCGAATGGCGCCGCGTGCTCGGTGCCAATCTCGACGGCGCGTTTTACCTGGCGCAACAGGTGGTACCGGCGATGAAGGCGCGCAAGTTTGGGCGCATCATCAACACCTGCTCGCTCGCCGCCAAGACCGGCGGCCTCACGGCCGGCACGGCGTATTCGGTCTCCAAAGGCGCGCTCAACTCCCTCACCTTTTCGCTCGCCCGCGAACTGGCGCCCTTCGGTGTGACGTCCAACGGCATTTCTCCCGCCTGTGTGAAGACCCCGATGATCACCGGGCAGTTGAACAATGCACAGCGCAGAAAGCTGCTGCGCGACATTCCGGTCGGGCGTTTTTGCGAACCCGAGGAGTTCGCCCATGTTGTGCGCTTTCTGGCGTCGCCACTGGCCGGCTTCATCACCGGCGAGATCGTCGATCTCAACGGCGGATTGCTGATGGACTGAGGATGAACGGAGAACGCGCCGCGGCTGGACGCGGAATCGATTAACCTCGTCGAATCAATGGAAGCACCATGGACACGATCACCCCCCGCATCGATTTTTCCGCCGAACTATCCGGCTTGTTCGACCTTGCCGGCAAGACCGCCTACATTCCCGGCGGCTATGGCGGCATCGGCGAGGCGGTGGCCTGGGCACTGGCAATGCGCGGGGCGAAAGTGGCGGTATCGGGCCGTGACGCGACAAAGGCCGAAGCACTGGCGGCGGTGCTACGGGCGGCAGGCCATCAGGCGCTGGGCCTGACGATGGATGCGCATGATGTCACCAGCATACGCGCTTCGGTTGACGCGGTGGCTGCGCATTTCGGCAGGCTCGATATTTTGATGAATTGCGTGGGCATCCAGCGCGAAGAAGCCTTGCTCGAAGTCAGCGAGGAAGCCTTTGATGAAGTCGTTGAGGTCAACCTGAAGGCAGCGATGTTTTTGGCCCAGGCCACGGCGAAAAGGCAGATCGACGGCAAGCGTGGCGGCAGGCAGGTGCACCTCTTGTCGGTGCGCGCGCAGCTGGGCATGCGCGGACGCGGCTACTCCGCCTACACCAGCACCAAGGGCGCACTGGTGATGCTGATCCGCCAGCACGCCAGCGAACTGGCGCCGCACGGCATTACGGTCAATGGCATCGCCCCGACGGTGGTGCGCACCGAAATGGGCCGCCACTGGCTCGACAATCCTGTTACGAAAAAGCAAGTGCTCGACCGCATTCCGCTGGGCCGCGTGGCCGAACCCAAAGACATCGCCGGCGCGGCGGTGTTTTTCTGCGCGCCGGCATCGGATTTCGTCACCGGCCAGGTGCTGTACCTCGACGGCGGCATTACGGCAAGCCAGTAGCCGGCCTGGGCCATCGGCCTGAAAGCGTTGGTGGAAGAGGGTCTACACTACATGACTACGCTTCAACCGGCAGCCCGTGTTCAACCTCCCTGGACTCGCCTACTTCGTCCGGAAAGTGATACCAATCCTTGTGCAGCGAGCGCTGGTGGCATTCGGGGCACTGGGTGTGCAGCCAATGCTTGCCGCAACCGGGGCATACGCCGCCGGTCCAGAAGGTGTTCCACTCCATGCCGCAGGTCGGCAGGCACGACCAGCGGCTTTCCGGCTTGGGCCGCCAGGCGCATTTCGGGCAGCGGATTTCCGGCTCTTTTTTCATCCGGCGATTCCAGTGGTTTGACCGTACTCGTTGTCGGCATTTGACCTGCACGCAAACCAGCCTGCCAATCGATCTACAAGGGCAAATCGAATATCGCCTTCACGGTCCAGCGATCGGTGGCGCTGTTGGTGCCACGACCGATCCCCACATGAAACGGCAACACCCTGTTTTCCACATCGAGCACCAGATAAAACGTCTTGCCCTGCTCCGCCGAAGGATCGAAATTTCCCAAGCGGCCCTTCTGGTTGTAGAACTCGAAGCCGGCGGCCATGTTTTCGGTGACCCGGCGCGTCACCTTGGTATTGAAACTTACCTGCGGGTTTTGCGACGCCGGAACCTGCTGGCTGGCCGACAGCGCCCAGCTGAACACCGGGTTCACGCCAATCAACCACTCGCGCGAACGGTGCCCTAGCATGATGCGCAATTCGGCGTTGTGACGCGCGGCGTTGAATCTGGGTTTCACGTTCGATAGCTCGAGGTTGGCGCCCGCATACCAGCCGCCGCTGGCGGCATCGCCCTTGATCGGCAGCCATTTCAGGCGCGGCTTGAAGCCGGCCACCGACCAATTGCCGCCCGCCAGCACCAGCGGCAAGTAAAACCCCAGCTCGAAGCTCCTTGAAAGCCCGTAGGAGAACTCCGGCGTGATGCGCAGGCCGCGATGCGCTACCACCTCGCCCGGATACTCAGGCGTGCGATTGCCGCGCGGCGTGGTGTTCATATGCAACTCCAGGCCGAATTCGCCGGGAGCATTGATGTCGTCGGTGTACACCTGAATCTCGTCGGGCAGCGCGGCCGGCGCCGGCGCCGGCAAAAGAGTGCTCAGGCTGGCCGCAACAACGAGCCGAAATGCCGGGTTCTGCATCATTACTCCCGAGAGAACGCGCCGTGCAGGCAGAGCGACAAGTGTGGCGCGGCACCAGCCGTGGTTGCAAGCATGATTATCCCGCCGAATCGGGCAGCACCACGCATGGCCAGCCGCACCACGGCGCCCAAAGTGGCTAAAAGCGCGGCCAAACAACAGGGTTAACCCCGGGTCGCTCGCTATGGACACGGATTAATCCAAGAAAATATCATCCGACTCCATGCCATGGCGCCACCTCGCTCTTACACTGCCGGGTTGCGCTTGTATCAACCAATACCATCGCATGGAATAATCCTCGCGACAGTTTGTTAGGCTTTGAACCCCGCCCCATCACAACCCCCTGGAGATACCGATGCTTGAAGAGAAGAACACCTTTGCCGATCCGCAACTGGAAAGCCTGTTGCCGAAGGTGAAGTTCAGCCGCCGCGGCTTCCTGGCCTCGTCCGCCTCGATGGCCGGCTTCGCGCTGGCAGCCGGCCCGGTCAACGCGCAAACCGCGATCATCACCCCGGCCGATGGCCTGGACGTCAAGGACATCAAGGTGCCGGTGGCCGGTGGCGACATGCCCGGCTACATGGCGGCGCCCAAGGCGGCCGGCAAGCGCGCCACCGTGATCGTGATCCCGGAAATTTTCGGCATGCACGAATACCAGAAAGACATCTGCCGCCGCCTGGCCAAGGCCGGCTATGTGGGCGTCACCATCGACCCGTTCTTCCGCTCCGGCGACTTGTCCAAGATCGCCGACATCAAGCAGGTGCTCTCGGCCGCCAACTCGCTCAAGGATGAAGTGATGCTGGCCGACCTCGATGCGCTGGTGGCCATGCTCGAAAAGCAGCCCAAGGTGAACGCCAAGAAACTGGGCATCACCGGCATGTGCCGTGGCGGTCGCACCGTATGGATGTATGTCGCCCACAGCAAGAAAATCAAGGCCGGTGTGTCGTGGTACGGCGGCCTCAACCCGATGCCGCCGGCCATGCCGCTGTCACCGATCGACGTCACCGACAAGCTCAACGCGCCGGTGTTAGGCCTCTACGCCGGTGCCGATTCCGGCATTCCGGAAAACATGGTCATGCGCCTGAAGGCCGGCCTGCTGGCTTTCGGCAAAGACAAGGAATCGCCGATTCACGTTTATCCGGACGTGCCGCACGCCTTCCACGCCGACTACCGCGCCACCTATCGCAAGGTGGAAGCCGAAGACGGCTGGAAGCGCATGCTGGCGTGGTTCAAGAAGCACGGCGTCGCCTGAGCACTGCAAGCCAGGCTCGCCTGGCCCGGCAGTTTCGGGCGAGCGTTGCAGCGAAAAAGGCCCGCAAGGGCCTTTTTTTGTTAGGCGCGCCGTCAGCCGCGCCGCGCGCGCCAGTCGAGAATGATCTTCAGGGCCTTGAGGCAGGTCGGCCCCCTTTCTATTGGCAGATCGGGGCTGTTACCGCCAATCGAAGCGGATCTGCATCACAAGCGTAAACAACCCTGCCAACGCGCCCTGCTGCACGCCTGGCTCATGGCTCGCGTTCCCACACCTGCGAGCGGCCGAACAGTGAAATGCCCACGAAGCCGCGCACCGCCAGCTTGCGGCCGCCCTCCTCCAGCCTCATCTTCGCGCTGTAGGTCTTGCCGTTGTCGGGGTCGAGAATGTCGCCATCGACATACTCGCCGTTGTCGGACTTGAAGTTGCGAATGATCAACAGGCCGCGCAGAAGCTGATCGCGCCGCTCGTCGCTGCACAGGGTGCATCGACGCTCGTTCTCGCGCGGATCGAAACCGCGCACGATGCGCCCGAAAAAGCGCCCGTTTTCCTCGTAGATGTGCACCACACTGCGCGGCTTGCCGGTCTTGTCGTCGATGGTGCGCCACAGGCCCAGCGGCGAATCGGCCACGGCGGCGAATGCGGCGCCGCTGCCCAGCATGATGGCCGCCGCCAGCAGCGTGCGCCAGGCCCGGCCGGCGCGCATGGTCTCAGCGGCCGCCGGAAACATTGAGCACCGCGCCGGTGGTATACGACGACGCGTCGGAGGCCAGCCAGAGAATGGCTTCCGCCACTTCCTGCGCGGTGCCGGCGCGCAGCATCGGCAGGGTGTGGGCATTCTCGGCGACCCGGTTCGGCAGGCCGCCACTGGCATGGATTTCGGTATCGATCATGCCGGGACTTACCGCGTTGACGCGGATGCCTTCGGTCGCCACCTCGCGCGCCAGGCCCACGGTAAACGCATCGATCGCGCCTTTGGCCGCAGCGTAGTCGACATACTGGCCCGAGCCGCCCAGGCGTGCTGCGGCCGACGACATGTTGACGATGGCCCCGCCCTGCCCGTAGCCGGCGCCGCGCGCCGGGCCTTCCTTGCTCGACATGCGCCTGACCGCCTCGCGCGCGCACAGGAACGACCCCAGCACGTTGATGTTGAACATGCGGCTTAAGCGCGCAGCACTCATGGCCGACACCCGTGAGACCACATCGACCACCCCGGCATTGTTGATGAGCGAGGTCAGCGGCCCGAGTTCGCGGTCGACGGTGGCGAACATCGACAGCACGTCGTCCTCCACCGCGACATCGCCCTTGATGGCAATGGCGCGGCTGCCGGCAGCCTTGATGCGCGCCACCACTTCACCGGCCGCCTTTGCATCACGGGTGTAATTGACGGCCACCCAGTAGCCGCGTTGCGCCGCCATAAGCGCGGTTGCCGCGCCGATACCGCGGCTGCCGCCGGTGACAAGCATGACTTTTTGCATTCAAGCGCCCCTTGGAGAAGACCAAATCACTCAAGACATGAGAAAGCACCCGTTGGGTATCCATGTCCAGGCATCAGTCAACAAAGAAAAAAACCAAAAACCAAAAAAAACGACCCACAACCAAACACTCCCAAACCCCGCGCCACCCAAGCAACCAGACCAAGCCGGATTGAGCCAAGCAAAGCGGCGCTCCAATCCGGCGATTTCGGGGCGGCGCCGCAGGTGTCCGCCACCAACCATCAATAGGACTTGGGCAGCCCCAACACCTTCTCTGCAATGAAATTGAGCACCATCTGCGCGCTCACCGGCGCGATGCGCGGCAGCATCGACTCGCGCAGGTAGCGCTCGACATGGAACTCCTTGGCATACCCCATGCCGCCCAGGGTCAACACTGCGGTCTCGCAGGCCTTGAAGCCGGCCTCTGCGGCGAAATACTTGGCCGCATTGGCCTCGGCGCCGCAAGGCTCGCCGCGATCGTATTTCCACGCCGCGCGATACACCAGCAGTTCGGCGGCCTCAAGCTCGATCCAGTTCTTTGCCAGCGGATGCTGCACCCCCTGGTTCTTGCCGATCGGGCGGTCGAACACAATGCGCTCGCCGGCGTAGTGCGCGGCGCGCGCCAGCGCCGCGCGACCCAGGCCCATGGCCTCGGCGGCGATCAGGATGCGCTCCGGGTTCATGCCATGCAGGATGTAGCGAAAGCCCTGCCCCTCTTCACCGATGCGGTCGGCCAGCGGCACTTCCAGCCCGTCGATGAAGACCTCGTTGGAATCGACCGCCTTGCGCCCGAGCTTTTCGATCTCGCGCACGGTGATCTTGCTGCGATCGAGGTCGGTATAAAACAGGGTCAGGCCAAGGCCGGGCTTGGCCGTATCCGCAGGCGCAGTGCGTGCCAGCAGCAACATCTTGTGCGCCACCTGCGCGGTGGAGATCCATACCTTCTGGCCGTTGACCACATACTTGTCGCCATCGCGGCGCGCCATGGTTTTCAGGCGCAGGGTGTTCAAGCCGGTGGTGGGCTCGGTGACCGCGAAGCACGACTTGTGCTCGCCGCGGATCAGGGGCGGCAGCCAGCGCGCCTTCTGCTCCTCGGTGCCGAACATCACCGCCGGGTGCAAGCCGAAGATGTTCATGTGTACCGCGGAGGCGCCGGAAAAGCCGGCCCCCGATTGCGCCACGGTCTGCATGATGAGGGCCGCTTCAGTGATGCCGCGACCGGCGCCGCCGTGCGCCTCGGGCATGGCGATGCCAAGCCAGCCGCCGGCGGCCATGGCGGCGTGGAAATCGTGCGGAAAGCCGCCCTCGCGATCGTGCTTGAGCCAGTAATCGGCGTCGAAGCGCTCACAGATCTTCGCCACCGCGTCGCGAATCGCGAGTTGCTCTTCGTTGAATGCAAAATCCATGTCGAATTCGCCCTTTCAGAGGCTTGCGTTTCATTCGGCCTTGATGCCGGCATCCTTGATGACCTTGCCCCATTTGGCATGATCGGCCTTGAGCTTGTCGAGGGTCTGCGCCGGGTTGAGGAATTCGGCGTCGCAGCCCATTTGCAGATACTGTTCCTGCAGGTTCTTGTCTTCGCCGGCCTTCAGCAAAGCCTGCGACAGGCGCGCCACCACATCCGCCGGCAAGCCAGCCGGGCCCATCAGTTCAAACCAGCCGGTGGAATCAAAGCCCTTCAAGCCCGCCTCGTTCATGGTCGGTACATCCGGAAAAGCGCCGGAACGTTTCAACGAGGTCACCGCCAGCGCACGCAGCCTGCCGCTCTTGAGCGGACCTACCACCGGCGCCAAGGATGAAAACAGCATCGGCACCTGCCCGCCCATCAGGTCGGTCATGGCAGGCGCACCGCCCTTGTAGGGAATGTGCAGCAGGTTGACGCCGGTGACGTTCTTGAAATACTCGCCCGAAAGATGATGCGGTCCGGCGATGCCGGAGGTGCCGTAGCTCCATTTGTCGGGCTCCTTCTTCGCCGCCGCGATCACCTCGGCCACGCTCTTGAAAGGCGTGCCGGGATGCACCACCAGCATGCTGCCGGTACTGCACACGTGTCCCACATGGGCAAACGAATTCAGATAGTGATAACCGACCTTGGTCAGGTGCGGGGCGGTGGTGAAAGGGCCGTTGTCGGCAAAGTAAAGGGTGTAGCCGTCGGGCGCCGCCTTGCTGATGAATTCCGCCGCCACGCCGCCGGCGGCGCCGGGACGCGGCTCGATGATGATCGGCTGGCCCAGCAGCGGTTCGAGCACACGCGCCAGCGGCCGCATGGCGGAATCCGCCGCGCCGCCGGGGGTGTAGCCCAGCACGACGCGGATCGGCTTGTTCGGGTAAGCCTGGGCATGCGCCTGCGGCAGGGTCAGGCTTGCGGCCAGCAATGCCGCGCTTGCGATATAGCGAATCATGGTTTTGTCTCGAATGGTTTGGTTGGAAATCGGGGGCTCAGGATGGCAAGTCCAGCACCTGGCGCGCCAGGATGTTGCGCTGAATTTCGTTGCTGCCGCCGTAGATGGTAGGCACGCGCGATTTGTAAAAAAGCGAAAGCACGTCGATATCGGCGTCGCCGATCGACACCTCGCCACTCAATCCGCCATAGTCGCCGGCCACCTCCAGCCCCAGTTCGGCAATCCGCTGGAAGGTTTCGGTGGCCCAGATCTTGAGCATCGAAATGTCGGGTCCAAGCGCCTCGCCGCGTACCAGAGTGGCGGCAAAACGTGCATACAGGTCGCCCAGGTGCACCACATCGAGTTTGACTGCCGCGAAGCGATCGCGAAACAGCGGGTCACCCAACACCCCGCGCGCGCGCGCCAGGTTCTCCAGCACCGCCAGGCCGTATTCGGGCAGCTTGGGGCTGCCGATGAAAATGCGCTCGAAGGTGAGCAGCGACTTGGCGATGGTCCAGCCGCGGTTTTCCTCGCCCACCAGATTGGCCACCGGTGTGCGCACGCCGTCGAAAAACACCTCGCAGAATTCTTCGTGGCCGGCCATGTCGCGAATCGGGCGCACCGTGATGC
The DNA here is from genome assembly GCA_964470865.1 of uncultured Burkholderiales bacterium. Classification (GTDB taxonomy): domain Bacteria; phylum Pseudomonadota; class Gammaproteobacteria; order Burkholderiales; family JAEUOS01; genus JAEUOS01. The sequence continues at coordinate 20,234 of CAYYFR010000010.1, forward strand.
CGGGCGCCTTGATGTCGACCAGCAGGAAGCTGATGCCGTCCTGCTTCTTGGCGTCGGGGTCGGTGCGCACCAGCACAAACATGTGGGTACCGTCCTGCGCCAGGGTGGTCCAGATCTTGTGGCCGTCGATGATGTAGTGATCGCCTTCGCGCCGCGCGCGCGTCGACAGGCCCGCCAGATCGGAGCCGGCACCCGGTTCCGAATAGCCCTGGCACCAGATGTGTTCGCAGTCGAGTATCGATGGCAGGAAGCGCCGCCGCTGCTCCTCGGTGCCGAAGCGCTGCAGCACCGGCCCCACCATCAAAACGCCATGGTCCTGAAAGCGCGCGATGCCGAAGCGCTCCTGCTCCTCGATGAAGATCAGCAACTTGGCCGGCGCCAGCCCCATGCCGCCGTACTCGGCCGGCCAGTTGGGCGCGATCCAGCCCTTCTTCGCCATGCGCAAATACCAATCGCGGATCTCGTGCCAGCGCAGGCGCCGCGGCGCATAGCGCAGCGCCTGCGGGTAATGGGCCTCGAAGTCGGCGCGCACCAGCGCGCGAAACTCTTCGTCCGCCAACGCGTTCCAGTCGCGTTCCTGCAGCACGCCATAGCTCATGTAGTTGCCCTCCTGTCACTGCATGACAGCCTCCCCGCGGGCCGATGAGCACGCCGTGCGGGTGGCCGGGCGCGGGCGCTCATGCCGCTTCTCCGCTCAAGGCAAGCGACTGGCTCAATGCATCATGACGGCGGCGGTGGGTGGCGCCATTGCCGAGCCACGCCGCCAGCACCAGCGCACGGTTGAAATACAGGCTCAAATCGTATTCATCGGTGAAGCCGATGGCGCCATGCAGCTGCACCGCCTGCTTGCATACCGTCAGTGCGGCGTCGGCGGCGCGCGACTTGGCGCTGGAAGCGGCCAGCGAGCGCTGTTGCGGCGTGGCATCGGCGGCATCGAAACGCTTGAGCGCAGCGGCGAGCGCGGCTTTGGACAATTCCTTCTGGATCCAGATATCCACCGCGCGATGCTGCAAGGCCTGGAAGCTGCCGATCGGCTTGCCGAACTGCTTGCGCGTGCGCAGGTATTCGAACGTGAGTTCAAGCACGCGCTCCATGATGCCGGTGAGTTCCGCGGCACTGCAGAGGATGGCGGCATCGAGCGCGTAGGCCAGTGCCGCGTCGGCGCAGGCCGGCGTCGCCACGCAATCACCGGCTGATACCGCTACGTCGCGCAATACCAGGCGCGCGCTGGCGCTGCCGTCGGCCGCCGCTTCGGTCTCGATCACAAGTCCGGCACGGCTGCGTTCGATAGCGTAGAGCGCCAGACCACCGGGGACATGCGCGGCCACCACGAAAGTGTCGGCGGCTGCGACCCGCACGAAACGGCAACTGCCACTGAGCATGCGTGCCGCACCGGCGTCACGCGCGCGCACCCCCGTGCTTTGCGGCGTGATCTCGCCGGCATCGTTCTGCCAGGCCAGGGTGACGATCCGTTCACCGCAAGCAACCGCGTCGAGCAGCGAAGCCGCAAGCGCCGGGTTGTCGCCACGCGTCAGCGCTGCGGTGCTCAGCACCGAGGCGGCAACGAAGGGTTCGGGATAAGCCGCGTAGCCGATGCGCCCGGCGATCGCCGCCGCCGCGTCGAGCGCAAGCCCCAGGCCCCCCTGTGCTTCCGGCACGAGCACCGAAAACCAGCCCTGCTCGGCCATCTCGCGCCATATCTTGCGGTCGAAGCCCGTAGCGCTGGCTCGCGCAGCGCGCAGCCGTTTTGAATCCGGTTTGGCGAACGCGGCAGCCGCGTTCGCCAGCATGCTCAGGGTATCGTCACTCATGCTGCTTCTCTGTTTGCATCGATGCGTCGCGATCACCGTCTTGCAGACCCTATGCAGGGTCCCAGCTGAACACATCCTGCGAACGATCGAGCGGGAAAAAGCTCGCCTTCATGGCCGGCATCGCGTGGTCTGCAATGGTTTCGGCGGTCCAGCCTTCGGAGCGATGCACCGAGCGGATCGGGCGGTGCTGGCTGAACAGGAAAATCTCGTTGGCGCGCACGCCGAATATCTGGCCCGACACGCCGGCCGCGGCGTCGCTCGCCAGATACACCGCCAGCGGCGCGATCTTCGCAGTCTGCATGCTCTTGAGTTTTTCCACCCGCGCCTTCTGGTCCGGCGTCTCGGTGGGGATCGAGCCGATCATGCGGCTCCAGGCGAAAGGCGAGATGCAGTTGGAGCGCACGTTGTATTTGGCCATGTCCATGGCCATCGATTTCGACAGGCCGACGATACCCAGCTTGGCGGCCGCATAGTTGGCCTGGCCGAGATTGCCGATCAGGCCGGAGGTGGAGGTCATGTTGATGTAGCAGCCGCGCGCTTCGCTCTTGAAATACGGTGCGGCGGCACGTGCCACGTAGAACGAGCCGTTCAGGTGCACGTCGATCACCGCTTTCCATTCCTCGATGCTCATGTTGAAAAAGAAGCGGTCACGCAGGATGCCGGCATTGTTGACCACGCAATCGATGCGCCCGAACGCGTCGATCGCGGTCTTGATGATGCGGTTGGCGGCCTCCCAGTCGGACACGCTGTCGGTATTGGCCACCGCCATGCCGCCGCCGGCCTTGATCTCGTCGACCACCTTTTGCGCCGGCCCGACATCACTGCCTTCTCCACTGACCGAAGCACCGAGATCGTTGACCACCACCCTGGCGCCGGCCCTGGCGAACGCCAATGCGAAATCGCGGCCGATGCCGCCGCCGGCCCCGGTGATCACTGCCACTTTGCCTTCGAGCATTCCAGCCATTTTCGTCAAGCCTCCATTGATATCGAGAACGTGCGCCATTCTGGCGGCGAGCGACCTATTTTCGCACGGCCCCCGCAGGCCGTCGCAGCCGCGCCAGGACTGCCGGTTCAGGCCGCCGGCACAGGCCCACGCGACGCAGCTACCGCAGAATCGGCGGTCGCGGCGCCATCAGCGCGCCGCGGACGGCAAGCGATAACTCAGGCAGCGACCTTGGCCGCCGCACGGCACTTCACCATGCGCAACGGTGTGTAGGTCAAGACCACCTTGCCGTCGTGCTTGACCACCTTGTTGCGCGTGCGCACCAGGCCGCGACCGGGGCGACTTTTCGACAGGCGCGCCTCGACCACCTCGCATTGGACATGAATGGTGTCGCCGGCAAAGGCCGGATTTTCGATATTGAGCTCCATATTGAGAAAGGCGTAGCCGGTATGCTGCATGGTGGACTGCGCCAGCAAGCCTTCGGCAAAGCAGTAGGACAGCGCTCCTGGCGCCACACGCCCCTTGATGTCGGACTCATTCTTCACGAACTCCATGTCCGTGAACAGCACCTCGGTCATGTGGATGACATTGCAGAAGGCACAGATGTCGGCATCCTGGATGGTGCGGCCGACGGTGCGGAATTTCCTGCCCAGCGGCAGATCCTCGAAATACAGTCCCAGTCCCACAGTTTCCATGGTGTTCTCCCCGATTGTTCAATGCGCGAGCGCCACGCGGCGTCGCTGCCTGCACTTTATCCGCGCCCGTCCACTCTGTACACCGGCCCGTGGATGCGCATGCCGGCGACGCGAAACGGTTCGTTATTCTGCGCCTGGCGCCGGCGATCAGGGCGCAGCGCCCGCTTCAATCGCATCAAGAAACAGCTTCACCTTGAGCGGCATCAGGCGCCGCCCGGGCAAGAGTGCATAGAGGCGCAGGGGGCTGCATGGATACTCGGGCAGAACCGCCGCAAGCCGCCCGGCGCGCACGGCTTCCTGGCAGAAACTCGATGTAAGGCGCGCCACACCGAGGCCGGCGATCGCCGCCTGGCGTCGCACATCGGCATTCGAACTGCGCATGCGCGGCGCGATCGCGACGCTGGCGGTGGCACCGCCGGCCAAGCCAAACGACCAGTGGGACTCATGAAGCGAGGCCAGCATCGGCATGGCCTGCAGGTCTTGCGGCCCCCGCAAGGGTGCGTGCCGGGCCAAAAGGCCGGGGGCAGCATAGATCCCGCGTGGCAGGCTGAAAACACGGCGCGCGATCGCGCGCACCCCGGACATATCGTCATCCGCCATCGAGAACACGATGTCGTAGCGCCGGTCCAGCGGGTCGATGCGCGCATGCTCGACCTCGATGTCGATGCGCAGTCCGGGATACTGCGCCAGCATGGCGCAGGCCACCGCACCGGCGTGGTGTGCACCGAACTCGTAAGGCGCGGCAATGCGCAGGGTGCCGGCCACCACCTGGCCCAGGCCCATGGCGTCGACCTCGACTTCGCGCAGGCGCTTGAAGGTCGGCCCGACGTCGTGATAAAGCGAAATGCCTGCCTCGGTCGGGCTGACGCGCCGCGTGGTGCGCTGCAACAGTCGAACGTTGATATGCGTTTCGAGGCGCGCGATCGCAACACTGATGGTCGATTTCGGACGATTCATGGCGCGGGCGGCGGCGCTGAAGCCGCCGTGTTCGATCACATGACAGAAAGCATCGACATCGTCCCAGTTCATTGTTCAATCCGTTGGACAGTGTTTCCAAAATGGCTACTTTATCGATCGCTTCGCAGACTGTAAACTGAATTCACCCGGGCTCGTACGGCCCCACTTTCCGAGAGGCACTGCAGATGGCCAAAGACCGCAATTTCCTGCTGAACTGCTGGTATGTGGCGGCGTGGGATCATGAACTGATCGACGGCAAGCTGCTGGGGCGCACCCTCCTTGAAGAACCGGTGCTGCTCTACAAGGGCGATAGCGGCAGGGCCGTGGCATTGGACAATCGCTGCTGTCACCGCGGCGCCAAGCTGTCCAACGGGCGGCTTGAAGGTGATTGCGTGCGCTGCATGTATCACGGCCTGAAATTCGACGCCACGGGTCGCTGCGTGCAAATCCCCGGGCAGGAGAGCATTCCGGCCAAGCTGGGCGTGCGCAGTTACCCGCTGGTCGAACGCGACCACCTGGTGTGGATCTGGATGGGCGCACCCGAACTGGCCGACCCCGAACTGATCATCGACATCCCCTACCTGCGCGACCCGGCCTGGCGCGGCGCCGCCGACTATATGCATTACGACGCCGACTACCGCCTGATCGTCGACAACCTGTCGGATTTCGCGCATCTCGCTTTCGTGCACACCCATACCCTGGGTGGCTCGGAAGAGTATGCGTTCAAAACCAAACCGGTCGCGGTGGAACGCCTTGCGCGCGGCTTCCGGGTGGAGCGCTGGAGCATGCGTTCAGCGCCGCCACCGTTCCATCGCAAGGTGGTGCGCGACGATGCACCGCTGGATCGGCGCAACATCGGCCTGATGGATGTGCCGGGAATCTTCCTTCTCGAGACCCTGTTTGTGCCGGCCGGCGAGGGCGCCGTGGCAGAATGTCCGGCGCTGGCGAAGCAGTATCGCAACTGCCAGTTCTTCACCCCGGAAACGCGACGCAGCACGCACTTTTTCTGGAATTACCTGCACAACTTCGACTTGCACGACCCCACTGTCGCGCTATCGCTGCACGACAGCATGGTGCAGGGTTTCATGGAAGACAAGTTCATCATCGAAGGCCAACAGCAGGTATTGGATGCCGACCCGGATTTCAAGATGAACGGGATCGCCTCGGACGCGCCGCTGGCGCATTTTCGGCGCGTGCTGCAGAACATGATCGATGCGGAACGCCAGACCGCGCAGGCGGCGGTGGCGTGATGGAATATTCCGCCGCACTGCTCGCGCGCCGGCCTGGCGGCATGGCCGAAGAGGAATGGCGCTCGCGCCTGGCTTTGGCCGCCTGCTACCGGATTTTCGATGCCCTGGGCTGGACCGAACTGATCTACAACCACATCACCCTGCGCCTGGCAGGACCGGAGCGCCATTACCTGATCAATCCCTTCGGTCTCAACTACAACGAAGTGACGGCCGCGAACCTGATCAAGGTGCGCCTGGATGGCAGCGCAGTCGATCCCACGCCGCATCCGGTCAACCGCGCCGGCTTCATCATCCACAGCGCGATCCATGGCGCACGCGAGGATGCGCATTGCATCATGCACACCCACACCACCGCCGGCATGGCGATCGCCAAAAAGCAGGCCGGGCTGTCGCACGATGATTTCTATGGCGCCATCCTCACAGGGCGCGTCGCGTACCACGATTTCGAAGGCATCAGCCTGCGCGCCGGGGAGCAACCGCGCCTGGTGGAAAGCCTGGGCAAATGCGACGTATTGATCCTGCGCAACCATGGCCTCCTGGTGGTCGAGCGCGATGTGCCGGCGGCGCTGCGGCTGATGTGGCATGTGCAGCGCGCCTGTGAAATCCAGACCCTGGCGCAGGCGGTCAACGGTCCGGATATCGTGTTGTCGGATGCGGTGCGGCGCCAGTCGGCCGCCGACGCCACCAATTTCGAGCCCAAGGGACAGCTCGAACGCCTGTTGATGGAGAGCATGCTCAGACGCGCCGGCATCGGCCTCGATTCGCTCGCCGGTGTTTGATGGGTAGCGGCGCAGAAGCCGCACAGGCCGGATAATCGGGTTTTGACAGCGCACCCTATGAAAAAACTCTGGGACATCTCGCCGCTTTTGTCAGCGGCCACGCCGCCGTTCCCGGGAGACGTGGCGTTTTCGCACACCTGGACTGCGCGCATCGGCCCGGCGGGTCCGGTCAACCTCGGCGTGATCTGCATGTCGCCACATGTTGGCGCACATGCCGACGCGCCGCTGCACTATGCCGACGGCGCAGCGGCAATCGGGGAACTCGACCTGACACCCTACCTGGGTCTGTGCCGGGTGATTCATGCCGTCGATTGCGGCCCCCTGGTGCTAAGTGAACATCTCGCACACGCCGCGCCGGACCTGCCGCCACGCGTACTGGTGCGCACCTGCGAGCGCGCGCCCACCGCCTGGTCGCCGGACTTCTCGGCGTTCGCGCCGCTGACCATCGCCTGGCTGGCGTCGCTTGGCGTCACGCTGGTGGGTATCGACAGCCAGTCGGTTGACCCGGCCGACAGCAAGACCCTGCCCAGCCACCGGCAGTTGCGCGAGCATGGCCTGCGGGTGCTGGAAAATCTGGTGCTCGACGCGGTGCCGGCGGGCGACTATGAATTGATCGCCTTGCCGCTCAAGATGGCTGGCGCGGATGCCTCGCCGGTGCGGGCGATATTGAGGGAGTTGTGATGTCAAAAACCGCGGAATCAATCGTCAGGGAAGAAGCTGCGCAGCTCGACTTTTCGCAGGACATGAGCTACACCGACTACCTGCATCTGGACGAGGTGCTGGGCGCACAGCATCCGCTATCGCCGGATCACAACGAAATGCTGTTTCTGATCCAGCACCAGACCAGCGAACTGTGGATGAAGCTGATGCTGCACGAACTGGGGGCGGCGGTGCGTTGCGTGGCACAGGATGAGCTTGGCAGCGCCTTCAAGATGCTGGCGCGCGTGAGCCGCATCATGGAGCAGCTGGTGCATGCCTGGGATGTGCTGGCGACCATGACACCGCCGGAGTATTCGGCGATCCGCCCTTTCCTCAAGAACAGCAGTGGATTCCAGAGTTGGCAGTACCGCTCGATCGAATTCATGCTCGGCAACAAGAATGCGGCGATGTTGAAACCGCATGCGCATCGCCCGGCGTTGCTGGCGCGGGTCGAGGCGCAATGGCGCATGCCCTCGCTTTACGACGAAGCCCTGCGCCTGCTGGCGCGGCGCGGCCTGGCGCTGCCCGCCACCTGCATCGAGCGCGACTGGACCCAGGCCTATGTGGCCGACAGCGCTGTGGAGGCGGCCTGGCTCACCATCTATCGCGACCCGAAACAATACTGGGACCTGTATCAATTAGGCGAGGAACTCACCGATCTGGAAGACGCATTCCGCCTGTGGCGCTTTCGCCATGTGACCACCGTCGAGCGGGTGATCGGCTTCAAGCGCGGCACCGGCGGCACCGGCGGGGTAAGCTATTTGCGCAAGATGCTCGATGTGGTGCTGTTTCCGGAAATCTGGAGTTTGCGCACCAGTCTGTAGCCCGCACTCACAGTCGCATCCACGCCGATCGCATCGCACCCCGGACCCCCATCCATGCATATTGCAATTCTCGGTAGCGGCGTCATCGGCACCAGCGCCGCCTACTACCTGGCAAAGGCCGGACACCAGGTGACAGTGCTGGAGCGCCAGAGCGGCCCGGCGCTGGAAACCAGCTTTGCCAACGCGGGTGAAGTATCGCCCGGCTATTCGGCCCCCTGGGCCGGCCCCGGCGTACCGGCCAAGGCGATCAAGTGGTTGCTGATGCGCCACAGCCCGCTGGTGATCCGGCCGATGCCGGACCCGGCCATGTGGCGCTGGGGCTTCTCCCTGCTGCGCAACTGCACCGAAGCGCGCTACCGCATCAACAAGGGCCGCATGGTGCGCCTGGCCGAGTACAGCCGCGACTGCCTGCGCGCACTGCGGCAGGACACCGGCATCAGCTATGACGAGCGCAGCCTGGGGACGCTGCAACTGTTCCGCACCGAAAAACAACTTGCCGGCACCGCCAAGGACATCGAGATCCTCAAGCAGTATGGCGTGCCCTATGAGCTGCTCGATGGCAGCGGATACATCAAGGTCGAGCCGGCGCTGGCGCAGGTGCGCGAAAAGTTCGTCGGCGCCCTGCGCCTGCCCGGCGACGAAACCGGCGATTGCCACTTGTTCACCCGGCGCCTGGCCGCCCTGGCGGCCGACCTCGGTGTCGACTTCCGTTTTGGCGTAAAGATCGAGCGCCTCGACGCCGCCGGCGGACAGGTGAACGCAGTGGCCACCAGCGCCGGCCCGATCAAGGCCGACCGTTACCTGCTGGCGCTGGGCAGTTATTCACCCCTGTTGCTCGCGCCACTGGGGATTCGCCTGCCGGTGTACCCGGTCAAGGGCTATTCGATCACCGTGCCGATCAGCGACGCGGCGCACGCACCGGAATCGACCATCATGGACGAAACCTACAAGGTCGCCGTCACCCGCCTGGGCACGCGCATCCGCGTGGGCGGCACGGCGGAACTGGCCGGCTACAGCCTGGCGCTGGATGAAGCACGGCGCGCCACCTTGAACCATGTGGTGAGCGATCTTTTTCCGCGCGGCGGCGACGTAGCGAAGGCGCAATTCTGGTGCGGCCTGCGCCCGATGACACCGGACGGCACGCCGATTCTCGGGCCCACGCCCTACCCCAACCTGTGGCTATCGACCGGTCACGGCACGCTCGGCTGGACCATGGCATGCGGCAGCGGCCGCCTGATCGCCGACTGGATCAGCGGCCGCAAACCCGAGATCGACACCGCCGGGCTTGATTTGTCGCGCTATGGGTGAGCACTTCAAGGCGCAAGGCACGCGGCGCCGACTCAGACCCGATACCTCTCCAGCACTGCGCGATCGACTTCGATCCCCAACCCGTGCCCTGAGGGAATCGTCACCCATCCACCGTGTTGCTCGATCGGCCGGGTGATCAGTTGCTGGCGAAACGGATGCGACGAGCGGTCGTATTCGAACACCGGTTCCTGCGCAAACAGTGAGTGATGCGGCAGCGGCAGTGCGGCGATCAATTGCAGCGAAGCGGCCTGGGCAACCGCCGAACCCCACACATGCGGATTGACTGCCACGCCGTGCGCTTGCGCCAAGGCGACGATGTGGCGCGCCGCGCTGATGCCGCCACAGGAGCCCAGGTCGGGCTGGGCTACGTCGACCGCGCCGGCGGCGAACAATTCGCGAAACCCGTAGAGCGTGTGCTCGTTCTCGCCGCCGGCGATCGGCATGCTGAGCTTGTCGCGCATCTCGCCATAGCCGCGCAGGTCTTCCGGCACCACCGGCTCCTCATACCAGCGCAGCTTGTAATCCGCCAGCGCGCGCCCCAGATGCAGCGCCGCGGCGCGGCCATAGGCATGGTTGGTATCGATCATCAGGGTGATGTCGCGCCCTTCGATGGCGCGGCCGATCGCCCGCATGCAAGCGATATCGTCGTCCACTCCGTAGCCAAGCTTGACCTTCATCAGCCGGAAGCCGGACTCATGGTGGCGGATTGCTTCTTCGGCCAGGCGCGCCGCCTCGCCTTGGCCATGGATGCGGTAAAAGCCGGTGGCGTAGGGTTCGACGCGGCTGCGAAAGGCGCCGCCCAGGAGCTGGTAGATCGGCACCGCGTAAGCCTTGCCTGCAATGTCCCATAACGCGACGTCGACCGCGCTGATGGCCGCCACCACCGAGCCCTTGCGGCCGTAGTCGCGGGTGGCGTGATACATGCGGTGCCACAGCACTTCGGTATCCAGCGGGTCGGCGCCCAGGAGCAGCGGCTTCAAGGCATGTTCGATCGCCGCCGCCGCGATCTCCGGCGGCTCCAAGCCCTGCGCGAAGGCCTCGCCCCAGCCGATCAGGCCGGCGTCGGTCAGCACTTCCACCAGCGTGGCGCTACGGCTGCGCACCCAGCCTTGCGAGAATGCGAACGGTTCAGCCAGTGCGCTCTTGAGCACATGGATTCTGATATCGGTGATTTTCAATTTATATCTCCTCTTGTCGATCTTTGCCAAAAACATGACCGTCTCGTGAGAGGCATGTTTGTGTCATGAATAATGTAGCGTTCAACAATTGCCGACTGCACCCGGCGGAATTATGACCCGCCTGCCGCCAGCGAGCGGCCCGCACTTCGGTATCCTTGTACCGATCCGCCGCACATCCTGCCGGCGCCTGATCCACGTAACCCACACCAACCGGCTTGACTTGCCCATGCTGCTAGCAGACATCGAAACCCCGGCGCTGATTCTCGATGCGCCGAAAATGGACGCCAACATCGCGCGCATGCGTCTGCGCATGTCTTCGCTTGGCGTGGCTTTCCGTCCGCACCTGAAAACCTGCAAGTCGATCGATGTGGCGCGCCGCATGTTTGACGGCGGCAACGGCGCGATCACCGTATCCACCCTCAAGGAAGCCGAATATTTTTTCGGCCACGGCGTAACCGACATCCTGTATGCCGTGGGCATCACTCCAGGCAAGCTCGACCATGTGGCGCGCTTGCGTGCCCGCGGCGCCGACCTCAAGATCATTCTCGACAACCAGGAAGCGGCCGCAGCGGTGGCCGCACATGCGCGCCAAAGCGGCGCCGCGCTGCCGACCTTGATCGAGATCGACAGCGACGACCATCGCGCCGGGGTAAAGCCTGCGGCCGCCGAACTTCTCGAGATCGGCCGCGTGCTGCACGCCAGCGGTTCGCTGGCCGGCCTCATGACGCATGCGGGCGCCTCCTACGACTGCCGTTCGATCAGCGCAATCAAGGCAATGGCCGAGCAGGAGCGCGCGCGTACCGTGCGCGCGGCCACACGCCTCAGGGAAGCCGGCCTGCCGTGCGCAAGCGTAAGTATCGGTTCCAGCCCCACCGCCACTTTCGCCGAGCGCCTCGACGGCGTCACCGAGGTGCGTGCCGGCGTGTTCGTGTTCTTCGATCTGGTGATGGCCGGCATCGAAGTGTGCCGCATCGACGATATCGCGCTTTCGGTGCTGGCCACCGTGATCGGCCATCAGCGCGAAAAGGGCTGGCTCCTGACCGACGCCGGCTGGATGGCGATGTCGCGCGACCGCGGCACTGCCGCCCAGCGGCTCGATCAGGGCTACGGCCTGGTGTGCGATGAGGCCGGGATGCCGATCGAAGGCCTGATCATGAGTGGCGCCAGCCAGGAGCATGGAGTGATTTCGCATCGCTCCGGCGAACCCTCGAAAACCCCGCTGCTGCCGCTTGGCACGCGCTTGCGCATTCTGCCCAACCATGCCTGCGCGACCGCCGCACAGCATGATCGGTATCACGTGGTCAGCGGCGCTAGTGGCTCGGTGAATGCAGTCTGGGAGCGGTTTTCGGGTTGGTGAATTTCAAGGTCGCCAGTGCTTGTAGCCGGCTTCGCGCTGCGCGCGCAACGCGAGAACAAACATTGCATTCAATTCTTCAGTATTTCGATATAGCGCGACATATCCGCGTGGTGCTTGGCATCACGGGCTCCTTGGTCGCGCGACTGCGAGACTGTCGCAGAGCGGTGCTACAAATGGTCCGTAGCGTGGGCCCTGACCGAGATCAATAGCCATGCGCATCGCGGAGCTACACAAGCGCTGACTGGCGAACGGGTCGCGATCAGACCGGCCGGTCGCCGGCCACCGTCACCCGGTTGCCGCTGCGCGTATGCGGCCAGTAGTCCCACATCGCCCGATGCTGCACGCAGCGGTTGTCCCAGAACGCGATCGAATTGGCGCGCCAGCGAAAACGGCACTGGAAGATCGGATTCTCCATATGCTCGTAGAGGTAGCGCAGGATGCCGTCGCTCTCGTCACCCGGTACGCCGTTCAAGCATCGTGTGAAGCCGCGGTTCACATACAAGGCACGGCGCCCGGTCAGCGGATGGGTGCGCACCACCGGATGTTCGGCGCGCGGATATTCCGGTTTGTCGACGATGCCGAAGTTGGCATAGGTACCGCGATACACGTGCTCGCTTTCATGCATCGCAGTCATGCCATCGAGGTAAGCCTTCATGCGCTCCGATAGCGCCTCGTAGGCCGCGTACATGCTGGCGAACAGGGTGTCGCCGCCCTTGGGCGGGCAGGTCTTGATGTAGAGGATGCTGCCCATCGGCGGCTCGGTCTCGCAGCTGACATCGGTATGCCAGCCTTCGCCGTTGGCGCGCGGCGAATCGCGGTCGGCATGGATGATCATCATTTCGGGCATGCCGGGTTCGTGCGGGGCCGCCGGGTGCACATGCAGGTCGCCGAACAGGCGGCCGAAGGCCAGGTGCTGCTGTTGCGTGATGTGCTGGTCGCGAAAGAAGATCACCGAGTTCTCGGCCAGCGCTCGCTGCACCTCGTCAAGCTTGTGCCCGCCAAGCGGCTGGCAGAGGTCGACGCCGTCGATTTCGGCGCCGATGATCGGGGTCAGCTTGTCGACAACGATGGTTTCATACCGGCGGCTCTGGTCCGGGTTGTGGCGATAGCGCGGGCCCTGGTTGCCCGTGAGTTGGCTTGATTGCATGGCGGTCTCCTGATGGCTAGTCCAGCTTGATGTTGGCGCTCTTGATGATCTTGCCCCAGCGTTCGATCTCGGCACGGGTGAAGGCGGCGAATTCCTCCGGGGTGGAGGTGACCGGGCGCCCGCCCAGAGCATCGAAACGCGCCAGCACCTGGGGGTCGTTGCAGGCGGCGACGATGTCGCTCTGGATGCGCCGCACCAGGTCGCGCGGCGTGCCCTTGGGCGCGTAAAAGCCGGTCCAGGTGGAGAGCAGAAAATCCGGCAAGCCGGCCTCGACCGCCGAGGGCACCTGGGTCAGCTTGGCGTCACGCGCGGTGGTGGTCACCGCCAGCCCACGCATCCTGCCGCCATCGATCTGCAGGCGGCCATTGGTAGTGTCGATGGTCATGAAGGTCAGGCGCCCTGAAAGCAGGTCGGGGAAAGCCTGCGGATTGCTCTTGTAGCCGATGTGCAGAGCATCGACCCCGGCCAGTTGCCGGTACATTTCGGAAGCGATGCGCGCCGGCAGCGAGCCGGCGCCGAAGTTGTGACGGCCCGGCTGGGCCTTGAGCAACGTGGTCAGGTCGGCGAGCGTCTTGAGCGGCGAGTCGGCAGGCACCAGCACCACAAAGGGCAGACGAGCGAACTGCGACACCGGTTCGAAATCGTCGAGCGGGTGATACGGCAGCTTGTCGTAAAGCCAAGGATTGACCGCGTGGGTCATGGCCGACGTGAGGAACAGCGTCTGGCCATCGGGCCTGGCACGCGCTGCGGCCTCGGCCGCCGGCAGGCCGTTACCGCCGCCCTTGTTGTCGATCACCACCGGCTGGCCCCACATTTGCGTGAGTTTCTCGGCAATGATGCGCCCGGTGATGTCGGTGGCGGCACCGGCCGGAAACGGCACGATGAAGGTCACACGACCGGCGGGCCAGGCTTGCGAGCGCGCCAGCCGCGGTGCGACCACCAGCGCGGCGGATGCCGCGATGGCATTGACCAAGCTGCGGCGCTTTAACTGTGCATGCATGGAAACCTCGCTCAAGTCTGGTGGTGCCCCGGTTGCTCGGATCGGCTGTCCAGTGTCGCGATCGCTCGCGCAGGCTGCGCGTTTCCCGTGAGGCAGGGAGGATTCTAACCCTGGCCAACAGCATCGGCGGCAAATCAGCGGCACCTGTTGGAGCAAATCAGCGGCGCGCCTACTCTCTGGCCGCTGCCTTGCAGCCGGAGAACGCAACGGCCGGACCATCGTTGAGAGTAGCCTCGGCATTTGCCTCGGCACCGAGGTCCAGCACAGCGTTGCCGTTGGAGTAACGGCGGCCGGGTGCATTGGCGACCCGGTCGAGGCGAAACTCGCGCTCCGGCAAAATGACCCAGGCTTCGCCGGAGGCGAGAAAGCGCAGATAAAAACCGCGATTCGCGTTGCAGCGATACTGCACGGCATTCTCGGGCACCACCACACGCCCCTCTTCGGTGCCGAAGGGCCACAGCTTGACGGCGCCGCATCCGGCCAGACCGAGGGCCACACAGGCGGGCAACAGCAAACGCATGATCGAACGCAGGGGATTCAAAGTCGGGCCTCGAAGTGTCGTGGTGCCGAATGCTGCCACAACCCGGCGTGGCGCGCGCGCGCGGACAGGCGCTAAACTCGCGCCTTCATGCCGCCCTACTGCGGCAAGCAGCGGCTTTCATGCAAACCACCAATCAACCTGTACTGCGCGACATCGTTCTTGTCGGCGGCGGTCACAGCCATGTCGGCGTGATCAGGAATTTCGGCATGCGTCCCGTGCCGGGCGTGCGCCTCACGGTGATTTGCCGCGATACCGACACGCCCTACTCCGGCATGCTGCCCGGTTACATAGCGGGGCACTACAGCTTTGATGAGGTGCATATCGATCTGCGGCGCCTGGCGCAGTTCGCCGGCGCGCGCTTTTATCGTGGCCAGGTCAGCGGACTGGATCGGGTCGGCCGCAAGGTGCTGTTGGCCGACCGCCCGCCGGTGCCCTACGACCTGCTGTCGATCAACATCGGCTCTTCCCCGCAGTTGGGCACAGTGCCGGGCGCGGCCGAGCATGCGGTGCCGGTCAAGCCGATTTTTGAATTCAACCAGCGCTGGCTGGCCTTGCTCGAACGCGTGCGTACGCATGCGGGAAAGACCCGTATTGCGGTGGTCGGCGGCGGTGCCGGTGGGGTCGAGTTGTTGCTGGCGATGCAGTTCCGCCTGCACAACGAGTTGCGCGCCCTTGGGCGCGACCCGGGCGAGCTCCTGTTCGACCTGTTCACCAGCGGCGGGGCCATCCTGCCAACCCACAACGCCTGGGTACGCGCGGCATTCGAGCGGGTGCTAGCCGAACGCGGCGTGCAGGTGCACCGTGAGGCCGAAGTATGCGCTGTCGGCGCCGGCAGCCTGACCACCGGCAACGGCACCCGCTTCGAGGCCGACGAGATCATGTGGGTCACGCGCGCCGGCGCCGCCGCCTGGCTGCGCGACACCGGGCTGGAACTCGACGACCACGGCTTCATTCGCGTAGCCGATACGCTGCAGAGCGTCACCGACCCCGACGTGTTCGCCGCCGGCGACATCGCCGCGATGATCAATCACCCGCTGGAAAAGGCCGGTGTGTTTGCGGTGCGCATGGGGCCGCCGCTGGCGCAAAACCTGCGGCGCGTGGTGGCTGGCGACGCGCCACGCCCCTACAAGCCGCAGCGCCGCTGGCTGGCCCTGATATCCACCGGTGACAAGCTGGCGGTGGCTTCGCGCGGGCTGCTCGGTTTTCGCGGTGCCTGGGTATGGCGCTGGAAAGACTGGATCGATCGCCGCTTCATGGCGAAGTTCAGCGACCTGCCCGACATGACACAGAACGCCAGCCCCGCGCCGCCAGCGCCGTCGCCGGTCAAGCTTGAGGCCGACGAAGCGGCCCAGGCGATCTCGGCAATCGCCATGCGCTGCGGCGGCTGCGGCGCCAAGGTGGGCGCGTCGGTGCTGTCGCGCGCCCTGGGCGCGCTTGATCCGGTGCAGCGCGACGACGTGCTGATCGGACTGAAGTCGCCGGACGATGCGGCGGTGGTGCGGGTGCCGGCGGGCATGGCGATGGTGCACACGGTGGATTTTTTCCGCGCATTCATCGACGACCCCTACATCTTCGGCAAGGTCGCCGCCAACCATTCGCTGGGCGACATTTTCGCCATGGGCGGCGTGCCGCAAACGGCCACCTCGGTGGTCACTGTGCCGCCAGGGTTGGAGGCCAAGGTCGAGGACACGCTCTACCAGATGATGGCAGGCGCGGTCGAAGTATTGAACGCCGCCGGCTGTGCCTTGGTCGGCGGCCACACCGGCGAAGGCCATGAATTGGCGTTGGGTTTCGCCATCAACGGCCTGATCGACGAGCAACTTTCGTCGGTGATGCGCAAGGGCGGCATGCGCGTGGGCGACGCGCTCTTGCTGACCAAGCCGATCGGCACCGGCACCCTGTTCGCCGCGTTGCCACTGCTCAAGGTGCGCGGGCGCTGGATCGATGCTGCGCTCGATTCAATGTGCGTGAGCAATGCACAAGGTGCACGCATCCTGCGCGAATTCGGTGCCACCGCCTGCACCGACCTGACCGGCTTCGGCCTGCTCGGACATCTGGTGGAAATGACGCGTCCCTCGGGCGTGGATGCCGAACTTGACCTGGGCGCCCTGCCGGTGCTGGACGGCGCCGAGGAAACCGCCGTGGCGGGCATCCTCAGTTCGCTGCAGCCGGCCAATGTGCGCCTGCGCCGCGCCTTGAAGAACCAGGCGGAGATGGTCGAACACCCACGCTATCGGCTGATTTTCGACCCGCAGACCGCCGGCGGCCTGCTGGCGACCGTGCCCGGCCTGCATGCGGCGGCGTGCGTGGCGGCGCTGCGCGCGGCAGGCTACAGCCACACCGCAGTGATAGGCCGCATCCTGCCGCAGGGCGACGCGCTGGAACCGATCACGCTCAAGGCTTGATGACCGTAGACCGCGCGGCGATAGCTGGCGGCAGAGCCCGAGGGTCGCACCCGGGGAAGTGTCGATCGAAATAATCTGTGCGTGCCGATGGACCGATAGTGATCAGGCTGCATCAACGTCCAGAGGCATCGAGACCGAACCCAAGCACAAGGAGCAGAACCATGGACCAATCAGCCACCG
This sequence comes from uncultured Burkholderiales bacterium, assembly GCA_964470865.1. GTDB lineage: Bacteria > Pseudomonadota > Gammaproteobacteria > Burkholderiales > JAEUOS01 > JAEUOS01. Next base: position 37,308 of record CAYYFR010000010.1, read on the forward strand.
GCGGCTGCCTGTGCGGCGCGATCCGCTACGCCGTAGCCGCTCCGTTGAAACTGGATCAACACAAGGATACCGCTGGACCGGCAGGCTGTTGTAGGCAGATGCGGGGAGCGACGTCAGTTGGCTTGTGGATGCCGGACACAGTATGCGCCGCCCGAGCAATAGGTCGGCACGAACAATTCGGCCAGGATCAGCCACGCGCCGCCCACCTCGCGCCACTGCGCCTGGTAGGTGCCGCCAATCACCAGGGGCCCGTCGGGCTCGGTCCAGGTGCCGACCCAGTCGCCGCGCTCGGCGGCCACGCCCCAGGCTGCGAAAACTTCGATCGAGGCGGGCGTGCGCACGTACTTCGTATCCGGCCGCAGCTCGAACTGGCGCGCCAGGTTGGCGCGGTTGGCGTCGCGCCCGCTGGTCTGCTTGCCGGTGGAACTGAGAACGTTCACATCGGGCAACCATTCACGCGCGATGCCGGCCAGGTCGTGCAGCGCGATGGCCGCATTGGAGCGTTCGCGCGCGGCGCGAATCAGGCGCGGCGCTTGCGCAACCGATTTCTGCTCAGACATGCTTATCTCCCCCTGATGTGGTGCGCGCGACCTGGATCGAACAGGCTTCGCAAAACGCTGAACAAGTCGCTGGAATTCGGCTTCTCGAACTATGGGCCTGTTGAGAACTTCCCTAGCCGCCCCGCCGCGGATTGGCAGACGCCTCGATCGCGGTTGTTTGTGCCTGCGCCAGACTCGCCGATGGTGCCGGCAACAAGCCTAAATGTTTGAGCAGTTCCACTTGCCGTTTCAGCACGTCCGCGCGATAGGTCGCTGTATCGGTGTCACGATAGTCGAAAAACCCTGCGCCGCTCTTCAGTCCGATGCGCCCTTCGCGCATGTGCCGGTCGACGATGTCCGGCGCATTGAAGCGCGCATCGCCCAGCGCCTGGCTCATGTAGCGACTGGCGTGAAACAGAATGTCGACGCCACCATAGTCGATGAACTCGACCACGCCCATGGTGGCATAGCGAAAGCCGAAGCCGTAGCGTACTGCGCGGTCGATGTCTTCAGCAGTCGCCAGGCCCTCTTCGACCATGCGCGCTGCCTCGTTCATGAACAGTACCTGGAAGCGCGGCACGATGTAACCCGGTGCAGCCGCGCATACCACCGGCTTCTTGCCGATCGCTTCGAGCAGCACCCTCACCTGCTGCACTACATCGGGAGCGGTACCAGAATGCGGCGAGACCTCGACCAGCGGCACCAGGTAGGCCGGGTTGAGCCAGTGCGCGTTGAGAAAGCGCTCGGGGTGCGTGACCATCGCGGCCAATTCGGTCGACAGCATGGTCGAGGTGGTCGAGGCGACGATCGCGTCAGCACGCAGGTGCCGGCAGGCCAACGCGAATGCGGCACGCTTTGCTTCCGCCACTTCGGGAACGCCTTCGAACAACACATCGGCGCGCGCCAGGGCAGCGGCTGCCTCCTCATAGGCGACGAAGCGAATGCGCGCCAGGATGGCCGGCCGCAGCCGGTCATCGAAGACGCCGAGTGCGGCAATGGTCGCAAGACTGGCATCGACTTCGGCCAGCGCGCTGTCGCGTATTTCCTGCAGTTCCCCGGCAGTGCGCGGCTTGCTGTCGATCAACAACACCTCATGGCCGGCGTACGCAAAGGCATGCGCAATGCCGCGCCCCATGCGCCCGGCGCCGAGTGATGCGATCAGCGGAAGATCAGAGCCCATGCTGCAGCATGGCCTGCATCTGCTGCCGCGATCGGCTCGCCAATCCCATCGCTTCCAGCGTGCGCGGGCTGGTGGCGCGGATGTCGGTGCCGATCACAGCGGACGCAATCGCCAGGAGGCCGCTGGCGACCGGCGCCTTGACGCCGGCCCATTCGGCCACCGACACCAGGAACGCCAGGCCATAGACGATGTCTTCGCGCATGTAGCGATGGGTCTCAAGGTCGATCTTTTCGAGCCAGTCGCCCGATTCGGTCAGGCGGTCATGCGCGTCGCCGTACATCCACTGGTCGGTGGTGTAGTGGTCGCGCAACGGGAAGTGGTAGGGCTTGTAACCCAGGGCCTGGCGCAGCGCGATGCGTTCGGCATCGAGTGCATCGTGGATGCGGCGAACCGACGGCTGTGTGCCTTCCTTGTGAATGTCCCAGCGCTCGAAATGCTCGAGCGGGCCGGCATTCATGAGAATCAGCGGCGGGTGGATGATCGGGCCGGCATTCATCAGCGCACCCGACAGGGCGTCCTCGATCGGCTCGATCGCCGGATAGGCCGCGGCGATCACCGCAAATGCATGGCTGCTGCGATCGGCAGGAAATGCACCGGTCGGCAGGCGTTTTGCGCGCATGGTAATGGCCACCTCGCGCGGGCCATGCTTGCGCGTGAGGTAAGGCAGAGTGCCGGTTTCGGCGAACGTGACCTGCGCGCTGCTGCCGGCCGCACGCAACGCGCGCGCCATGCAGACACTGCCGAAGGTGCCGGGCGGCAGAAAACCCACCTGCCCATCGCTGACATGTGGCGCCATCGCCTGCGCGATGTCGATTTGCGAGTGTGCCGGTCCCGGCAAAAGAATCAGGTCTGCGCCGCGCACCGCCACGCCGATGTCCGGTGTGATGCAGGCAACAGCCACGTCACGCGCCCCGCGCACGTCCTTCAGATGGATCGAACCTGCAAGCTGCGCCGCCGCCAACGCACTTGCATCGCGGCGCCAGAGGCGCACCGCATGGCCCTGTTCGGATAGGTCGGCAGCCGCGGCGTAGGCGCCATTGCCACCGCCAAGGATCGCGATTTTCATGGGCCAGAGGCTTGTCAGTGGTCGTTTGCGGGGTGCATCGACGAATTGTCGGCGATCGCGGCGGTTCCGACAAGCACGCGGCGCGATCTGCGACACCCGCCGCTCGCGCCCATGCAAGTTCACAAGGCGTAGCGCCCGACCTTCTCGCGCTCGATCAGGCCGTAAACATCGCATGTGTCTGGCAGGCTCAAGCGACCTTGTGCAATCGACAAGGCAAGGCCCAACACCTGATCAGTCATTTCCAGGAAAAAGGTTTGCTCGGCCGCCACCAGGGTCTGCGCCGGCGCCAGCGCGGCGGCCTGCTGCAGGCTGATCAACGTGCCGAGCGCTGACTCGGCGTACAAGCCGATCGCGACCCTGGCACCGTGTACTGCCGCCAACTCGTTGATGGCGCGTGCCTCGGACAGGCCGATGCGGCCGGGCTTGGTCGAGAGAGCGATGCCGCCCTTTTCGATGAAGGCCTGCGCATCGCCTACCGAGGTGCAGTTGCGGTCGATGAGAATCGGCAACGCGGAGGCTTTTTGCAAAGCGCCGAATTGCGCATCGGGCCACAGCGGGCACGGGTCCTCGGCCACCAGCGCGCCGGCGTCGGCAATCGCGCTGACATAGGCCGCGGCCTCATCTTGCGCATAGGCACTGTTGGCGTCGACATACAGGGCGACACCATCGCCCAAGGCGGCGCGAATCTCGCGCATGGCAAGAAGATCGGTTGCGAGCCCTTGCCCGCCCTTGACCTTGAGGGTACGAAAACCGTAGCGAGCGCACACCTCTGCTGCCTCCCTTGCCATATCGGCCGGCGGCTGACGCGTCACCGCCCAGGTCAGGTCGACTTCCCTGGTGCCGCCCCACAACTTCCACAACGGCTGGCCCGCGGTCGCCGCATGCAGCACCCAGGCGGCGCTGTCGAGCATTCCACGGGCCAGCTTGTTCTCGGGAATGCCGGCCAGCGCCAGCGCCACAGTTGCGGGCGAAGCAATGTCGACCCCTGCCAGTTTGGGCATCAATACATCTTCGAACACCGCTGCCAGCGAACGCGGGGAAACGCCGGACCAGGTGGTCTTGATGGTGCCTTCGGCAACGCCCTTTGCGCCGTTGTCGCCTTCGAGGGTAAGTAACGCAAAAGTACCAGCCTTCTCGACGGCGTTGGCCCAGACGATTTCGCGGCAATAGGGGAGTTTGTAGAATTCAAGCGTCCAGCGTTCCAGCTTTACCGGCATGCTATCCCCAAAGCGCACACTTCATGCGCCAGTCATTGGCCTGGCAGGAGCAGCTCGCTCATGTGGACAAACCGAGCTCCCGCAGCGCGTGTTCACGCAGCTTGACCTTCTGCACCTTGCCGCTGCCGGTCATGCCGATGGCTTCGAAGTCGGCGACGATTCTCAGGTAGCGCGGCACGCGAAAATTCGCACAGCGCGCCTTGCACCAGGCGATCAGTTCATCCTCGGCCGCGCTCATGCCGGCCTTGAGGGTGACATAGGCAGCCGGCACCTCGCCCAGGCGCGCATCCGGCACGCCGACCACCTGTGCGGTGGCCACTGCGGCGTGGCCCAGCAACACTTCCTCGACCTCGGCCGGCGCCACGTTTTCGCCACCGACGCGAAACACGTCCTTCAGGCGCCCGACCATGGCCATGCGGCCGTCGCCGTCCAGGGTTCCGAGGTCGCCGGTACGCAACCAGCCGTCGGCGGTGAAAACCCGGGCATTGGCCTCGTCGTTCTTGTAATAGCCCTGCATCACATTCCAGCCGCGCACCTGGATCTCGCCCTGGCTGCCGGCGGCCAGCGGCGCGTTGGTCAGCGGGTCGGCGATGCGCACGAATACGCCATCGTGCGGCAGCGCGCGGCCATTGACGCGCAATTCTTCCGCATCGCGATGATCGTTGATCACCACGTTGGGCGAACACTCTGACAGCCCGTAGGCGGCGCATACCCCGCGCATGCCCATCAGGTCGATGATCCGGCGCATGGTGGCCGGACCGGCCGCGGCCCAGCCGCCGCGCAGGTGCAGCTTGGCCGGATCGAAATCGGCATGGCTCATCATCATCTGGAACAGGGTGTCGTTGCCACTGGTAAGGGTGCAACGCTCCTGGTCCATCAGTTTCAAGGCCTCACCCGCCTCGAAGGTCGGCAGGGTGACCAGGGTTGCGCCAAAAGTGAGCGCTACCAGCAGCGACAGCGTGGTGCCGGCGACGTGATAAAACGGCCGGCAGTTGAAGTAACGATCGTAAGCTGTGACGCCCATGCGGGACCCGGACGACCAGGCGTTGCGCAGCATGTTGTGGTGAGTCAGCAGCACGCCTTTGGGATAGGCCGTGGTGCCGGAGGTGAATTGCATCAGCAGCGGCGCAGCGGTGGTGACACCGGCGCAGGCGGCAGCGAACGCGGCGTTGTCGGAGCGGGCGGCCAGCGCCAGGAAATCACCCATGGCGAGGGCGCCTGCCGGCACCGCGTCGCCCATCACCACCACCTGGCGCAACAGCGGCAGGGCCCGGCCCGGCAGCGCATGATCGACGGCGGGCTCGACTTCGCGCAGGAAGGCCAGGAAATCGATGTTCAGGAAACGCTCGGCCATGAACAGCACGCTGACATCGGCCTGCTTCAAGCAAAACGCAAGCTCTGAGGCCTTGAAGCGCGTGTTGACCGGCACGCTGACCGCACCAATCATCGCAGCGCCGAAAAACAGCGTGACCCAGGCCACGTTGTTGCCCATCAGGATGCCGATGTGGTCGCCCGGCTTGACACCCAGCGCGTGCAGGGCGCGCGCCGCTTCCAGCGCTTTGGCTTGCAGCTCGGTCCACGACAGGCGCGCGCTGTCGGTCACCAGCGCGTCATGCGCACCACGTGCGGCGACACTGGCGGCAAGCACTTCGCGCAACACGCGCGGCTGCCAGTCCGGGTTCATGAAGTTTCCTTGCCAAAACCGCCAATGCCGGCACGCCAATTGTTGCGCGCCAGGTTTTCTTCAATGGCCAAAAGCTCGGTCGCCAGCGCCCCCTTGGGGTCGAGCTCGAGGCCGCGATCGACACAGGCCTTGGCCAGGCGCAAGGCCGCCGGCGGCGCCTTGGCGATCGTCGCGGTGATCTGCTGCAGGGCAGCGTCGAGTTCCCCCGCTGCGACCAGGCGCGATACCAGTCCGGCGGCGAGTGCTTCCGCGGCGGACAAGGTGCGCCCGGTGAACAGCATGTCCTTGGACAGGCGCTTGCCTAGAATGCGCGGCAGGCGCTGGGTGGCGCCGACCGTGCCCCACAGGGCCTCGGGCGTGCGAAAGCTTGCTGCCTCGGTGGCCACGATGAAGTCGCAGGCGGCGGCGATCTCGCAGCCCGAGCCGACGGCCGGGCCTTCGACCACGGCCACGACCGGCATCGGCACCGATTCGATCGCGTGATAGGCGGCAAAGGCCTTGAGGCGCCGCGCACGCACCGCGTCGTCATCCATGCCCTGACGCTCCTTCAAATCGGCGCCGGCGCAAAAAATCGGGCCGTTGGCGCGAATCATCACCACCCGCACCGTCGCATCGTCGGCGAGCGCCATGAGGGCACCCAGCAAATCGCCGCACATGGCGTTGTTGAGCGCGTTGCGTGCTGCGGGGCGATTGAGCGTCAGCGTCGCCACGCCAGCGCTGTTGTCAAGCAGGATCGTGCTCATCTCAGATCGCCCTGGCGGCACGCAGCGCTGCGATCTCGGCCGCGCTCTTGCCCAGCATGTGCATCAGGATGTCTCCGGTGTGTTCGCCCAGCAGGGGCGGGCGCGCTGTTTCGGGGTTGTCGAGGCCGTCGAACTTGAAGGGCAGCGGCACGCAGTCAACGCTGCCGACGAGCGGATGCTCGAATTGCGAGCGCATGCCGCGCGCGATCACGTGCGGGTCGGCGAACACTTCATCGACATGATTGACCGGTCCGGCCGGCACACCGACCTCGTCGAAAGCGCGGCCGAGATCGTCGCGCTTCCAGCCGGCGATCGCCGCGGTCAGCCTGGCCATCACCTCTTCACGGCGCGCCACCCGCACCGAATTGTCCTGCAAGCCGGGCTCGCTGCCCCATTCTTCGAGTCGCAACACCTTCATGAGCGGGGGCCAGTGCTGGTCGCTGCAGGTGATGTGCAGCCACTTGCCATCGGCGCACTTGAAGGTGGCCGAGGGCACTCGCCCGGGGTGCTCGGTGCCCAGGCGCGGCGGCACTTCACCCAGAGCGAAGTAACGCGCTGCGGCCAGCGACAACAAGCCGACCTGGCCATCGAGCATCGAGAAATCGATGTGGCAACCGCTGCCAGTGGTGTGCCTTCCCTGCAGGGCCGAAAGAATGCCGATCGCCACCCACAGGCCGGAACTGAGGTCGGCCACCGGCAAGCCCGGCTTGACCGGCCCGCCGCCACGCTCGCCGGTCAGGCTCATCAGGCCGGCCATCGCCTGGAACACCGTGTCGTAACCTTTACGCCCGGCATACGGCCCGGTCTGGCCGAAGCCGGTGCACGAGACATAGACAACGCGGTCATTGACCGCCTTGATCGACGCATAGTCGAGGCCGTAGCGCTTGAAGGTGCCCACCGGAAAGTTCTCCACAAACACATCGGCCTTGGCTGCCAGTTCGCGAATCAGGGCCTGGCCTTCGGCTTGGCGCAGGTTGACCGTGATCGAACGCTTGCTGCGATTGAACGCCATGTAGTAAGCGCTTTCTCTGCCGCCAGCGGCTTCGACAAACGGCTCGAACGAACGCGTTTCATCGCCTTCGCCGGGTTGCTCGACCTTGATCACCTGCGCCCCCAGTTCGGCCAGGATCATGCTGGCGAACGGACCGGCCAGCACGCGCGAGAGATCGAGGATGGTGATGCCTGCAAGCGGTTTCATGCCGGCCCTTTGCTCAGCGCAAGCTTGCGTTCATTGCCGTCAGCGCGGCGTCGAGTTCCGCCATCAGGCGCGCCACTACCTGCGCCGCCGGCAGGATGTCGTCGATCAGCCCGGCACTCTGCCCGGCTTCTGTCTTGCCCCATTGGACATCACCGCCAAGCGCCGCGTCCTTCAAGCTGCGGGTGGCGAACAGCGCATCGAGCAGGTCGGCATGCTTGCCGGCAAGATACCCGGCCTCATACTGCGCGGCGAAGGAATTCCTCAGCATGCGAATCGGCAGGCCGGCGCGCCCCACCAGCGTGGTGTCTGCCAGGCCGGCGGCCAGCACCGCCGCCTTGTAATTCGGATGCACGCCAGCTTCGGGCGTCATCAGGAAGCGGGTGCCGAGTTGCACCGCGTCGGCACCCAGCGCGAACAGCGCCGCCATGCCGTAGCCATCGGCGACACCGCCACCGGCGATCAGCGGCAGCCGCGCAGCCCTGGCGACCGCGCGCACCACCACCAGGGTACCGACCTCATCCGGCGGCGGGTGTCCGCCCGCCTCGGCGCCCACCACCACGAGCGCATCGACGCCCGCGTCTTCGGCCTTTTTCGCATGTGCGGGCGAGGCCACCACGTGCAGCCACTTGACGCCGCTCGCATGGAAGCGCGCCAGATGAGCGCGGGGCCCGCCCTGCGAGGCGATGATGATCGGTACCCGTTCCTCTTCGATCACGTCCAGGTAGGCCGCCGCACTGCGGTTGTACAGGGGCACATTGACCGCGAACGGGCGATCGGTACCTGCGCGCACATCACAGATCGCGGCGCGCAATGCATCGGGATGCATCGGTCCGGCGGCGATCACGCCCAGGCCACCGGCCGCGGACACTGCCAGTGGCAGCGCCGCATTCGACGACGCCCAGCTCATGCCCGCCTGAATGATGGGCAACTCGATGCCCAGCAATTCGGTGATGCGGGTCCTCATGGACGCGGATACAGGCCGAGCCCGGCAGCCCGCACGCGCAGGGTGCCGAAAACGGCATCGATGAACGGCGTGGCCACGCCGATGCGCTCGGCGATCTCCACCACGCTGCCGACAATCGCATCGAGTTCGATCGGCCTGCCGGCCTCGGCATCCTGCAGCATCGAGGATTTGATCGGCCCCAGCTTGCGGGTTTGCGCCATGCGCGCCAGCGGATCGATGTCAAGCGGCATGCCGAGCGCCGCCGCCACCGCGATCGCCTCGCGCATCATCGTTGCGAACAGTGTGGCCATGTGGCGATCGTCGAGCATGCGGTCGGTGCTGGCCCCGGTCAATACCGAGACCGGGTTGAAGCAAAGGTTGCCCAGCAGTTTCATCCACAGCTCGCGCCGGATATTCTCGCTGGCGACGGCCTCGAAACCGGCACCGGTCAGCGCGGCAACCAGTGCATCGACCCGTGCCGAGGGCCGGTTCGAAGGCTCGCCCAGCACCAGCCGGTTGCCCGAACTGTGGCGCACCACTCCGGGGCTGGGTACGTCGGCGGCCAGATACACCACGCCGCCGATGACGCGCTGGCCGGCTATGGCGCCGCCGATGCGGCCATCGGCGTCGCTGGACTTGAGCGCGGTTCCAGCCAGCGCGCCACCCCAGCCATCGAAAAACCACCAGGGCACGCCGTTCATCGCTGTAACCACCGCAGTTTGCGGCCCGAAGAGCGGGGCCAGATGCGCCACCGCCGGCGCCAGGCTATGACTCTTGAGCGCAACGACCACCACATCCTGCAGGCCAAGTTCGGCCGGCTTGTCGCTGGCGGCAAGCTTCACGTGATGCTTGTTCCCGCCATTGAGCAGGGTCAGGCCATCAGCCTTGAGCGCCGCCAGATGGGCGCCGCGCGCCACCAGGCTGACATCATGTCCCGCCAACGCCAGCCTTGCCCCGATCGTGCCGCCGATGGCGCCGGCACCGAATATGCAAATCCGCATCAAAGGGTCCGTTCGAACTGGCGTTTGGGTGGCGCCTTGGGTGCGTCGGTCGGGTTCACCATGCCGTTGCCGGCGATGGTCTCGGGCGTATAGGGTCCGGCCACGCCGATCGGCACATCACCACTGACGGTGACGCGCTCCATGCTGCGACGCTGCGGGTAGTAGTCGTGCGGGGCGTAGTGCTGCACCGAACGGTTGTCCCAAAGCACGAGCGTGTCGGGCTGCCATTTCACGCGCAACTGGTATTCCGGCACATGCGCCTGGCGGAACAGAAAATCAAGCAGGGCGGCGCTTTCATCATCCTTGACGCCGCGAATGCGGATTGAAAACTGCGGGTTGACGTAAATCACCCGCTTGCCCGAGTGCGGATGCACCCGCACCAGCGGATGCCAGGGGTTGGGAAACTCGTCCTCGATCTCGCGCAAGCGCCGTCGATGTTCCGGCGTGTTGTGAAACAGCGACCTGAAAGGCTTGAAATCGTGCTGGCATTCGAGCCCGTGAATGTGCTGCTTCATGCGCTCGGACAAGCCGCGATAGGCCGCAGTCATGCTGGCAAAGCAGGTGTCGCCGCCGCGATCGGGAATGATGCGCGCGCGCAGCATGGTGACTATCGGCGGGTTGGGACGAAAGGTCTCGTCGGCGTGCCAGATGTCGGTGCGCGCGGCCGGATGATCGGCCGAGTAGTCCAGCACGATCACTGCGGGTTGGCTCTCCAGGTTGGGCGAAAACGGATGGATCGACAGCGGGCCGAAACGGCCACCGAAATCCATCTGGTGGGTAAGCGTCATGCGCTGTTGATCGCGCAAAACCAGCACCTCGTATTGCACCAGTGCGTCATGCAGGAGCTTGAACGTGGCGTCGTCTTGGCGCGACAAATCGGCGCCGCGCACCTCGGCGCCTATGAAACCGTTGATCGGCACGATGTCGATTGCCATGCTCAATCCACCTTGGCGCCGGACGCGCGCACCGCCTCGGCCCAGCGCGGCATGTCGTTGCGCACAAAGGCGGCGAACTCCGCCGGCGTCATCGGCGGCCAGGGGTCCATGCCGAACTTGCCCAGTACTTCGCGAAACTCGGCCGTATGCTGGAACTTCTGCATCTCGGCCGACAGGCGCGCGACGATCGCCGCCGGCGTGGCGGCCGGCACCGAGACGCCTTGCCAGGCCTGCCAGTCAAAACCGGGCACGAACTGCGCCAGCGGCGGGACCGTGGCGATCAGCGAATTCTGCCGCGCAGCCGAAGTGCCGTAGGTCTGCACCTTGCCGCCCTGGATATTGGGCACCGCGACGGTGGCATCGGCGAACATGATGTGCACCTTGCCCGGGATCAGGTCGATCAGCGCGGCCGGCGTGCCCTTGTAGGGCACATGCTGTACGTCCAGTCCGAGGCGCTGTTTCAGGTCTTCCATGAACAGGTGATGCGCACTGCCGTTGCCGACCGAGGCGTAGTTGAACTTGCCCGGATTGGCCTTGATCAGATCGACCATTTCGCGAAAGTTTCTGGCCGGAAACGAGTTGGCGGCGATCAGGAAAAAATTCACCGTGCCGACCATCGACACCGGCTGAAAATCGCGCAAGGGCTCGATCGGCGAGGGCTTGTAGAGCGCCGGCGAAATGCCGAAAGTCGAACTGGTCGAAATCAGGAGGCTGTGGCCGTCGGGCGCCGCCTTGGCGACGATTTCCGCTCCCAGGAGGGTACCGGCACCGGGGCGGTTCTCGATCACCACCGACTGCCCGAGCGCACGACCGAGGCGCTCGCCCACCGCGCGGCCCAGCAGGTCGGTCAAGGCCCCGGGTGGAAACGGCACCACCAGGCGCATGGGGCGACTCGGAAAGGCTTCCTGTGCGGGCAGCGGCAAGCCGCTGCTCGCAAATGTCGCGGCGACGCCGCCGCGAAGAAAATCCCTGCGGGAGAAACGCATTGCACAGACTCCGGTTGATCAGTGTTTGTAGGATGAATCGAGGCGATCCAGCAGGCGCAGGCAGGCCACCCAGTGCTTGCTGCGCGATTGGCGCTCGGGTCGCTCGAACTGGCGCGCCACCTTCTCGGCAACCTCGCCCGCGGCCACCAGCACCTTGACGCCGCCGGACAGGGCGCCGATCTGCGCCTGGCAGGCGCGTTCGAGGTAGTACATCTCGTCGAACGCATTGGCGACACTGGTGCCGCAGGTGAGCAGGCCATGGTTGCGCAGGATCAGCGCGTTGTGGCGGCCAAGGCTCGCCTGCAGGCGCTGCTGTTCGTCCATGTCGAGCGCCACGCCTTCGTAATCGTGGTAGCCGATGCGCTGGTGGAAGCGCATCGAATGCTGCGTCAGATTCATCAGCCCGGCCGCCTGCGCCGACACCGCCAGGCCGGCACCGCTGTGGGTATGGATCACACAACGGGCATCCTCGCGTACCTTGTGGATCGCGCTGTGGATCACGAAGCCGGCCGGGTTGATGCCAAGGCCGGTGGTGTCTTCGATGATGTTGCCCTGGATATCCACCTTGACCAGGGTCGAGGCGGTGATCTCGTCGAACATGAGGCCGTAGGCGTTGATCAGGAAATGGTGCTCCGGCCCCGGCACCCGCGCCGAAATGTGGGTGTAGATAAGGTCGGTCATGCGGAAATGCGCGCACAGGCGGTAGCAGGCGGCCAGATCGATCCGCACCTGCCATTCCGCATCCGCAACGCGCCCCTCGAGCGAACGCGACCATTGGCCCGGCACTTCCTTCAGTTGCGCACTCATGGCATCTCCTTGTGTGAATGCCTGGAGCGCGGCTGCGGTTTCGCCACCGCGCGCTCGGTTTGAATCAGGTCGCGCGCCCGCTCTGCCAGGCGCGCGAGAATGGTATCCAGCATGGCCTGCTCTGCAGCGGTCAGGGCATTGGCGAAAGCCTGGTTGCGCAAGTTGGCAGATGCTATCAGGCTCTCGTAGAGCTTGCGGCCAGCGCGGGTCAGCGTCAGGCGCACGCCGCGGCCGTCGGCGCTGTCGAGGCCGCGCAGCACCAGCGCACGTTCGGCAAGGCCGGTAACCACCCGGCTCATCTGGCTTTTGTCGAGCCCGGCGTGACGCGCCAACTGCGTGAGCGATAGCGGCTGGTGCGCGCCCAGCAGTGCGATCGAACGCCACTCCATCAGGCTGACGTCGAATTCGCGCCTGTAGCGCAGGGCCGCGCCGCGCGACAGCAGGTTGGCCACTGCATGAATGCGAAATGAAATCAGGTCGCGAATCTCGGCACGCAGAGCGGCACCCGACCGGCCCGGGGGCGGGCTGCTTGCAACCACAACGGGGTTACGCAGGGCAGGCATTTGGTTGACAGTATCAACTATACTGGTTTACATTGTCAACCATGTAAATCCGCTGCCCTGCAACAGTCGCGCCACCCTCGCGCGGCGCAAGCTGCCCGTACAGATGGAAAGGAATCGCCGTGAACCTGCCCAACACCTTCGAACCCTACGACGACGCCACCCAGCCGGCGATGACCGTCACCGACTACAGCGAAACCAGCACCCGGGTGCCGAAGAACCAGCTATACCGGCGCCCTCTCACCTTGACCGAGATCACCGGGCCGACACGGCTTGGCGCCAAACTCAAGCCCGGCGACAACGATCTGTCGCACCCTTACCCGCAGCAGCCGCGCGCCATGGGCCAGCTGATAAGGGTGGCGGGGCGACTGATGGACGAAGATGGCCAGCCGGTACGTGGCGCGATCATCGAGCTGTGGCACGCCAACGCCGCCGGGCGCTACATTCACCCGATGGACGCCAAGAACAGCGCGCCGATCGACCCGAATTTCGTCGGCTCCGGCCGGGTCGCGACCGACGCTGCCGGGCGCTACGAGTTCCTGACCATCAAGCCGGCCGCCTACCCCTACCCGAATCATCCGACGCGCTGGTGGCGCCCGCCGCACATCCACATGTCGATTTTCGGCGATGGATTCATGAGCAGGCTGGTGACCCAGATGTTCTTCCCCGGCGACCCTTTCAACGACATCGACCTGATTTTGAATGCGGTGCCCGACCCCAGGGGTCGCGCGCGGATGATCGCGCGCCAGGTCCCGATGGCGGACATGCCGGTATTGAACGTGGTCGGCTTCGAGCACGATATCGTGGTGCGCGGGCACCGCCAAACTCCGTTCGGCATGTGACCCCATGAGCCAATACATTCCCACCGCCAGCGGCACGGTCGGCCCGTTCTTCCCGCCGCATTTTTTCCGTCCGGGCGACAATGACCTGACCATCGTCGAGCCGGGCGCCGCGGTAGCTGCCGGCCTGCGCATCCATGTATTCGGCTACTTGTTCGAAGCCGCTCGCCTGCCGCGCTGGAACTCGATCATCGAACTGTGGCAAGCGGATGGCGGCGGGCGCTTTGCCCATCCCAACGACCCGCAGGCCGCCTTGGCCGACCCGCGTTTCATCGGCTGGGGCCGGTGCGCCAGCGAGACCGACGGCTATTTCGATTTCGTCACCATCAAGCCCGGTGGCTTCGACGATCCGGTGGCCAAGGCGCGACGTGCGCCACACATCAACCTTTCAATCACCGGGTCAGGGCTGATGCGGCGCCTGACCACCACCCTGTTTTTTCCCGACGAGCCGGCCAATGCGGCCGACCCGGTGTTCACCGCGGTCACCGACGCAAGCCTGCGACCGCGCCTGATCCTGCAACCCGCGAGTTCGGACAAGGCGCCGCCCGGCACGCGCTCCTATCGAATCGACATCGTGCTGCAGGGAGAGGGCGAGACGCCGTTTTTCGTTGATTGAAATCGCCACGCATCAGCGGCAGCATGAGGGTGCAGGCGTGAGAAAATTCGCCTCCCTCAATCCATCAACGGAGCCAGCATGCCTCGCATCAGCCTCATCGAAGAATCCGCGCGCCCCGATCTGGCGCCATTGATCACGCAAATCAAGGACCAGCGCGGCGGGCAATTTCTCAACCTATACCGTACCCTCGCGCACAGCCCCGGCATCGCCGCCGGCTGGCTGCACCTGTTCACCGAAATCCGCCAGCGCGCCAAGCTCGATGGTGCCTCGCGCGAACTGGCGATCATGCGGGTGGCGGTGATCAACGGTGCCCACTACGAGTACCAGGCCCACGCGCCCTTCGCCCTCAAGGAGGGCATGAGCCAGGAGCAGATCGACGCCTTGCCGGGGTGGACGGTGAGCGATGTGTACACACCGAAAATGCGCGCTGTGCTCGCCTACACCGATTCGATGACCCGCGAAATCCGCGTGCCCGAGGCTATCTTTGCCGCCGTCCGGGCCCACTTCGACGAGCGCGAAACGGTGGAACTCACAGCCACCATCGGCGGCTACAACCTGGTCTCGCGCTTTCTCGAAGCGCTGCAGATGCCGCATGAGAAGGCGCCGATGAAGGCGCACGACTGACAAGACGCGGACGGCCTGTGGTCAAACAGGAAGCGGCAGCCGTTGAGCCCACGGCGCAGCGTTCTCATAGAGACTGGCGGCGTGCAACAGCGCCGCATCCGCATGCCAGCGCCCCGCCAGCTGCACACCCACCGGCACGCCGTTGGCATCAAGACCGGCAGGCAGCGCGATTGCCGGATGCCCGGACAAATCGAACAAGGACAGATAGGGCGTCCATTCGCGACGCATGTCGCCCACGCTCTCGCCATCGATCTCGATCGGGTCAAGTACGCCATGGTCGGCCGCCAGTGCGCCGCGGCTGGCCACCGGCGAAAGGACGAAATCGCAATCGCGAAACCAGGCCTGCACGGCGCGAAAAATATCGGTGCGCTTCTGGATCGCGCCCTGCAATTCCAGGCCGGACAGGGCCGCACCCTCGGCGATGCCGCGCGCATAGCTGGCATCGATGCGCGGGCGGATTTCCTCCAGACGGGCGGCGAAGCGTGCGGCCCAGTTCATCTGCTGCAAGGCGCGCCAGGTGATCTCGGGGTTTTCCAGCGGAAAGCTGATCTCCACCATTGCAGCACCCAGGCGCTTGAAATCCACCGCGGCGCGTTCCAGTGCCGCGAGCGCTGCGCCGGACAGCTTGCGGTTGCCCGCCATGCGCAGCAGCCCGATGCGTTTGCCGGCCAGCGTGCCGCCGGCGCCCAGCGCCGCGAGCGCAGCGGTGGCGGGCCGCGCCAGCGAATGCGGGTCGGCATCGTGCGCGCCGCTGACCGCATCGAGCATGCGCGCGAGGCCGTCGATGTCGCGCGCCATCAAACCCAAATGGATGAAGTTGCCGAAACCATCCGGCACCTGGTTGTGCGGGATCACACCGAGAGTCGGCTTGAGACCTGCCACACCGGCCAGGGCGGCCGGCAGACGGGTCGAGGCGCCGGCATCGGTTGCCAGTGCCAGCACGCCCTGGCCGGTGGCAAGCGCAACACCGGCCCCGCAGCTGGAGCCGCCGCAGGTAAAGGCCGGATTCCATGGATTGAGGGTCAGGCCGGTCAGCGGCGAGCGGCCCATCATCGAGTGCGCGAACTCGGTGCTGGTCGTCTTGCCCAGCAGGATTGCGCCGGCCGCCTTGAGCCGGGCCACCGCGACCGCGTCCTCCTTGGGCACGTTGTCGCGCATCAGTTGCGAGCCCCAGCGCGTGGCCACGCCGGCGGTGTTGATGATGTCCTTGACCGAAAAGGGCAGGCCGAACAGAGGCCCGGGAGCGGCGCCACGCGCGCGTGCCGCATCCAGCGCGGCGGCCTGCGCCAGTGCCGCGTCGGCACATACTTCGGCGAACGCGTTCACGCTTGGCTGTGCGGCCGCGATGCGTGCCAGATGTGCCTGGGTGATGGCCACGCATGACACCGCGCCGTCGACTGCCGCCTGATGCAGCGCCCGCGCTGATGCGCCCGTGCCTGTGCCCGTAATGTCAGTCATGCCGGAACCCTATAATCGTTGCGATGAAAGTAGCTTTTACGCCTGTTGAAAAGCCGACTGGCCGCGGCCCCGGATCGCGCCAGCCCTTGCGGCGCCGGATTCCCGCACGCAGCACGCCGCCGCCCACGCACGGCGTGCTGTGGTCGCGCCCCGGCTATCTGGTGCGGCGCCTCAACCAGGTTCACTATGCCTTGTTTTTCGAGGAGTGCGGCGACGCCCGCATGACGCCTGTGCAATACGGCCTTTTGTCGGCGCTGCGCAAGAAGCCGCGCGGCATGGATCAGAACTCGCTGGCCACCGAACTGGGCCTGGATCGCACCACCACCAGCGACGTGTTGCGCCGACTTGAGGCGCGCGGACTGCTGCTGCGCGCCAAGAGCACCAGCGACAAGCGCATGAACATCGCCCGCTTGTCGCCCGCCGGCCGCAGCACCACGGCAAGCGTCGAGGCATCGATGGCGCGCGCGCAGGAACGGCTGCTCGAACCCCTGCCTGCCGGCGAGCGCGAGCGCTTCATGCGCAACCTGGTTCACTTGGTCGAAAGTTTCGACCGCATCGGCCTGCACGTGTTCAAGGATCTTTAGC
Organism: uncultured Burkholderiales bacterium; assembly: GCA_964470865.1. GTDB lineage: Bacteria > Pseudomonadota > Gammaproteobacteria > Burkholderiales > JAEUOS01 > JAEUOS01. Next base: position 54,289 of record CAYYFR010000010.1, read on the forward strand.
GGGCTACCGGGCATGCAGGACCCGGCCGCCGGCACTCGAGCCCAAGCGGCGCGAACCTCACACCGGATAGACCAGCGCGTTGTCGATCAACGCGTTGTCGTAGATGCAGTCGCGCGAGGCGATCAGCATGCCGCCGTCCTGGTCCATCCGGAACACATCGTGGTACTCGCCCATCTGGTGCAAGGTGGCGTTGGGACGGTCGACCAGCACCTGAAACAGCAGGTAATTCGAGCGCGCACGCACCAGCGCACCGCCCTCTTCAACCGCATCGATGCGGATGTTCGAAACAAAATGGCGCAGGTAGCGCGGCGCATACATGGCGGTGTTGCAAAGCGCGAAGGCGCGGTCGCGCAGCATCGCCTGGCCTTCGCAGTACACCAGCCCCACCGGCAGGCCCAGGTCGCGGTTTTCACGGGCAATCACGCGGTAAAACGTGTCCTCGGTGAAGTAGGAAGGCCATTCGGTCAGGCGACCATTGTCGAGCGCGTCGCAATAGGCGGCGTGAAAGGCGTCGATGCGCCGGCGCAGTTGATCGACTTCGACGAAACGATCGGTATGCAGCGGGGCGAAAGCGGGCGCGTTCATGCTTGGCTCACAGTCCCATCACGCCACGCCAATGCTGGTACATGGCGCGAATCGCCGCCTCCGAGATCAAGGTATCGGAGGTACCGGCGGCAATCGCCGGGTCGAGCACCACAAGATGCAGGCCCGGGCGGCCGCGCAGCATGCCATCCTGCACGAACTTGATGGCCTCGTTGTCCTCCAGGCCAAGAAATCCGGACGGACCCATCAGATTGCCCTGGCGCATGCGATGACGCGTCATCTCCTGGCTGTCGCCCTCATAGCCGAACATGGTCCAGACCATGGTGAATTCGTTGGGCCCGTTGGGCACGATCTGGCGCGTGCCCAAGGTATTCATTTCGCGCTGCACGATCAGGTTCGGCCAGATGGTCTGCATGGTGACCGACCAGGGAGAATCGAACTCTTCGACGAAATCCATCATGCGCGGATCTTCCAGCACCATGCCTTCCTTGTAGGCACGCATTTCCTTTTTCCTGGCGTCGTCCACCTTTGATGCATCGGACTTGGCGGAGGCCATGGTGCCATGGCGACCGCTGGGATCGCAGATCATCGCCGACTTGTTGCCCGCCACCAGCAACCCGAACGACACCAGGAAGGTATGCAACAGCGTCGCGTGATATGGGTCCTTCAGGTTCTCGTGATACAGCTTCCAGTTGCCGGGCAGTGTGTTGCGGTAGTAACCAAGGATGGTCAGCTTGCGGCCATCGAAAGCGGCGTCGAAATCCTTGAGGATTTCCGCTCCCAGGTAGTCTTCGACCGACTCCATGTCCTCCGCGTAGGACGCGAAGATCACGCCGCGGCGCGTGGCCACCTTGAGCTTGCGCAGGCCGTGTTCGGCCGGCTTGAAATCGGCCGGCATGCCGCCTTTTTTATCCACCCCGCGCCGAAACGGCACGCCTATCAGGTTGCCCTTGAGGTCGTAGTTCCACTGATGGTAGGGGCAGACGAAATCACGCGCTTCGCCGCGATGGCTGCGGCAGAATTCGGCGGCGCGGTGGGCGCAACGGTTTTCCACCACGTGGATGCTGCCGTCTTCCGCCCGTGTCACAACCACCGGCGTCGGACCCACATTCGAGCGCTTGTAGGTGCCCGGCTTGGGCAGCTCGGCCTCGAGCCCGACATAGTTCCAGGTGCGGCCATGAAAAATGCGCTCGACTTCGCGCGCATAGACTTCCTCGCTCGTGTACACCCAGTCCGGAATCGCGCAGAGTCCCTGCCGAGGCCAGGCGTGGCGTGCCTCGAGGCCAGGGCCTTGTTCCACCGGCAATCGTTCGGGTGCGTTCATGGCTTCTCCTTGCAGAAGTTGCTGATGTTGCTGATGTTGCTGATGTTGCTGATGTTGCTGATGTTGCTGATG
>CAYYFR010000010.1:56327-62148 GCA_964470865.1 uncultured Burkholderiales bacterium
GTTGCTGATGTTGCTGATGTTGCTGATGTTGCTGATGTTGCTGATGTTGCTGATGGCGATATCTTCAGTCTACCGGCGCTGGCATGCGCACGCACAAACCGGCTGCAATTTCGGGCGCGGCGTCTTGCCGTCCGGGCGCCCCGTCCGCCGGAATTTTCGCCGGTCACAGCTTGCCGGTCACAGTTCGCCGGTCACAGCTTGCATTTTCGAGCAATTATCGTCAGTATAATGACTGAATTGGCGTCAATGCAAGCGTTGCACTGTAGTGCGGCGACAATACCCTCGAACGCGTCTCAAGCAAACTTCCGGAGGCATCGCATGGCTCTCGTCCCCCTGGCCACCATGGGCAACTACCTGCATATCTACGACTTCCGCGTGCTGCCCGGGCGCGAGCAGGAATTTATCGAATTGTTCAACGAGTTCGACTATTCCGAAGGCAATCCGATGCACAAGTCGGCAGCGCAAGTCAAGGACGGCGTGTTGTGCCGTGACACCGAGGATCCAAGCCGCTTTTTCCTCATCGCCGAATGGTCGGACATCGTCGAACATGCGCGCATCCGCAAGATCCTCGCCGAGGAAATCAAGCCGGCCTTCGTCGGCCTGATCGAAGGCAAGAAGTTCGTGCCGAAGTACGTCGAAATCGTTTCCAGCACGCCGGAGCACATTCTTAACAAGGCAGCCGATTGAAGGCGAAGTGCATGCGCACCCTCTACACCTTTTTTCGCTCCTCGACATCGTTCCGCCTGCGCATCGCACTCAACTACAAGGGCCTCGACTACACGCCGCAGTTCGTCAGCCTGCCGAAGCTTGAGCACCGCGAACCCGCGTACATGGACTTGAACCCGCAAGGCCTGTTGCCGGCCCTGATCGAGGACGGCAAGCTCCATGCCCAGTCGCTGGCGATGCTGGAGTACCTGGAGGAGCGTCATCCGGCGCCGCCCCTGATGCCGCGCGACATCGACGAGCGCGCCTATGTGCGCATGCTGTCGCAGATCATCGGCTGCGATATTCACCCGCTCAACAACGTGCGTGTGCTCAAGTACCTGCGCGGGCGCTGGAACCTGACCGAGGCGCAATCCAACGAATGGTATGCCCACTGGATCGCCGAGGGCATGCGCTCGCTGGAACAGACGCTGGCGCATGAGAAGCGTCATGGCCTGTTCTGCCTGGGCGACACGCCGACGATCGCCGACGTCTGCCTCGGGCCGCAAATATTCAACGCGCAGCGCTTCAACTGCGACTTGAGCGCTTTCCCGATCGCCTGCGCCATCGCCGAGCGCATCTTCGCCCTGCCGGCGGTGATCGCAGCCCATCCGGCCAAGCAGGGTGACGCGGTTTGATTCAGTTGGCCAATTCACGCACCGCCTGAGCTCACGCACTATCGCCAGCCGCCTCGGCCAGATAGCCCGGCTAGCTAGGCGTCGATCTCCGATGCATCGGCAGCTCGCAGCCGGCCAAGGGCCCACAAGGCGCTTTCGCCCACCAAGTCATTGCCGTCACCAATGCGCGCCTTGAGCGCGACGACAATCGCTGCAAAATCCTGTCGATCAGCGCTTGATGGCGCCGCGTGCAACAAATTGCCCAGTGCGACGGCGATGTTCGACAGCCATTTCCGGTAACCGATACGCCCAATCGCGCTGCCCTGCATGCGCTCGTTGAACTCGTCTTCGCTCCAGGCAAAGAGTTGCAGCAGGTTTGCCCGATCCAGGGCGTTGCGCACCTCGACAAAATCAGGCACCGCGGCGGCTTGCGCGAACTTGTTCCACGGGCAGATCAGCTGGCAATCGTCGCAGCCATAGATCCGATTACCGATCAGCGGCCGCAGTTCAACCGGGATCGCGCCTTTGAGTTCGATGGTCAGATACGAGATGCAGCGCCGCGCATCGAGCTTGTAGGGGCCGGTGATGGCCCCGGTCGGGCAGGCGCTGCTGCAGGCGAAGCAAGACCCGCAATGCTCGGCGACCGGCGCATCGGGCACAAGTGGCAGGTCGGTGTAGATCTCGCCTAAGAAAAAAAATGAACCGGCTTCGCGCGAGATCAGAAGCGTGTGCTTGCCACGCCAGCCGAGCCCGCTTTGCTCGGCCAGCGCCACCTCCATCACCGGCGCCGAATCGGTGAATACGCGGTATCCGAAGCTGCCGATCTCGGCGCCGACCGCCAGGGCCAGCGCCTTGAGCCGGGCACGCAACACCTTGTGATAGTCGCGTCCGCGGGCATAGACCGATACATAGGCCTGCCGCGGTTGCGCCAACTCCCCCAGCGCCGCATCGACCCCACCGGCCAGATAGTTGATGCGCGCAGTGATTACCGACAGGGTGCCGGGCACCAACTCAGCCGGGCGGGTGCGTGCGCTGCCATGGCGAGCCATATAATCCATTTCGCCGTGATGTCCGGCGGCGAGCCATGCCGCCAGGCCGGTTTCCGCCGAGCCCAACTCGATGCCCGCAAAGCCGATCGCGTCAAAGCCCAGGCGCAAGCCCAGCGAGCGAATCCGCGCCTTCAGTTGCGCGTCATCCATGCCGTTTCGATCTGCCAGCGATGTCATCGAACAATCATACAGTCACGTTGAACGGTGACGCCGGCACCCGGGCACTGGGCGCGGCCCTGGCGCCACTACTGGTGCCGGGCATGCGGATTTACCTGCGCGGCGACCTGGGCGCCGGTAAAACCACCTTCACTCGCGGACTGTTGAACGCCCTGGGCCATAAAGGCCCGGTAAAGAGCCCGACCTACACTTTGGTTGAAATTTATGTAGTTTCTGGGTATATTCTGTATCACTTTGATTTTTATAGATTCAACGATCCTGAAGAATGGCGTGAAGCAGGGTTGGACGAGCCCTTCAACGAGTCGTCGGTATGCCTCGTGGAATGGCCCGAAAAAGCCGCCGGGGTGTTGCCGACGGCGGATCTGGAATTGCGTTTCAGGTTCGAGGAAAACGGCGCAGGAGCATCTCGCACGGTCGATGTGCTCTCTGCAAGTCAACGGGGGGACCGATGTCTAAACGCATTGCGCGCACTGCGACCCACCTTTCCGGAAAGCTGAGTCCGGCACCTCCTGCATTTCCGCTTTCACGCCGCGCCTTTCTGCGTGCCACCACCGGCAGCTTGATGCTGGCAGCCACTTCGCCGCTTTTTGCACAAAGCTCCTCTATCGTAGCCGTGCGCGTGTGGCCGGCGCGCGACTACACCCGTGTCACGCTCGAACTCGAAGCCGCGCTCAAATACTCGCACCAGCTGCTTGCCAATCCGGATCGTCTGGTGCTGGACATTGAAGACCTCGAACTTTCCGGCAAGCTACGCGACATCGTCGCCAAGGTCACCGCCAACGATCCCTATATCGGCAGCGTGCGGGCCGGCCAGTTCAAGCCGCGCGTGGTGCGCCTGGTGTTCGATCTGAAGACCGAGATCAACCCGCAGGTGTTTGCCCTCAAACCGGTCGGCGAATACGGCCATCGACTGGTGCTCGATCTGTATCCGGTGAATCCGCCGGATCCGCTGCTTTCGCTGATGGACAAGCAAAGCCTGCCGGCCGACATGGTGCCACGTGCGGACGAAGCAGGCGCACCACAAACGGCTCCGCGGAGCACCGACAAGGCCGAAACGCGCGGCCGGCCCGAAGCGGGCAGCGAAACCGCCCGCGCCGAGGCCAGAACCGCCAAGCCGGTGATCACGCGCATGCTGACCATCGCGCTTGACCCCGGCCACGGCGGCGAGGATCCGGGCGCGGTCGGGCGGCGCGGTACTTACGAGAAAAACGTCACCCTCGCAGTGGCCAAGCGGCTCAAGGAAAAAATCGACGCCGAGCCCAACATGCGCACCATGCTCACGCGCGACTCCGACTATTTCGTGCCGCTCAACGTTCGCGTGCAAAAAGCACGCAAGGTACAGGCCGACCTGTTCGTATCGATCCACGCCGACGCCTGGATCAAACCGACCGCGCGCGGCTCTTCAGTGTTTGCGTTGTCCGAGCGCGGCGCCACGTCGAGTGCCGCCGGCTGGCTTGCCAAGAAGGAAAACGACGCCGATCTTATCGGCGGGGTCAATCTGGGCACGCACGACAAGGACCTGGCGAAAGTGCTGCTTGATCTGTCGACCACGGCGCAAATCAACGACAGCCTCAAAGTCGGCCGCGCGGTGCTGGCGGAACTTGCCAACATCAACGACCTGCACAAGGCGCATGTGGAACAGGCCGGCTTCGCCGTGCTCAAGGCGCCCGACATTCCATCGATCCTGATCGAGACCGCGTTCATCAGCAATCCCGAGGAAGAGAAGCGCCTGCTCGACGAGGCTTACCAGGACCGCATGGCGAACTCCATCCTCAAGGGCATCAAGGCCTACTTCTCGAAGAATCCGCCGCTGGCCAAGGCGAAGCTGGCGTCACTCTGATTCAGAGCGAAGCTGCATGGCGTCCGCAAGCCTACGCAAGCGTGCCGAACCTGAAGCTTGAAACGCTGATGGCACCCATGAAGTCATCCTGGTGGTACACCCGTTCGCAAGGCTCGTCGAACGCGGCGCCGACGGCGACCATCAGCGGCAGCAGATGCTCCTCGCGCGGATGTGCGAAGCGCGCAGCCGGTGCGACCTCCCATTGCAGCAGATGGCTCGCGCGCGCTTGCGGGTCGGCGCCCAGCGCTTTGCACAACCAGTCATCAAATTGCCTTGAAGGTTCACGCCCCATCGCCCCCATGGCTCGCAGGTTGTGATACGAAAGGCCGCTGCCGATGATCAACACGCCCTCGTCGCGCAAGGGCGCCAGGGCGCGGCCCAGCGCAATGTGCGCGGCCGGATCGAAATCGTCACGCAGCGAAAGCTGAACCACCGGAACATCCGCTTGCGGATACATCACCGCCAATGGAGTGAAGGTGCCATGGTCAAATCCGCGCTGCGCATCCGCATGGGTCGCAAGTCCTGCCGCCGCGATCAGCGCGCCGACACGCGCAGCCAGCGCCGGCGAGCCCGGAGCCGGGTATTGCACCTGATAGGTGTGCGGCGGGAAGCCGTAATAGTCATACAGCATGGGCGGCTGCGGATGCGTCATGACCGCGAAGTCCGGCGCCTCCCAGTGGCCCGAAATCACCAACAGCGCCTGCGGCGCAACGCCGATCAGCTGCGGCAGATCGGCTAGAAAGGCCGCCAGTGGCCGGTAGGTACCGTTGAGTTTCTCCGGCATGAATGGCCACGGCCCACCGCCGTGCGATATGAAATAAGTGGGTAATCGGCTGTGCATGCCTGCAATGGTACGCGCCGTTTTGTCGCCGGGGCACGGGCGGTTCGACCATCGGTGCGGCGGGGAAGCATGGCGTCCGCCTGTCTCTCAAGGCATGTCCGACAGGTCCCGAAGATGATATTCGACATTGTGCGTCGCAACAAACAGGTGTAAAACTCTCATTTGCTCTTGTGCTTGCTGCGACGCGTCGGTGACCGGGTCGCCGCAGTACGAAGGGAACAACAAACATGCTACCGGCTTCCGACCAGCACGAAACCCAGCGCGCTTCACTGCCGGCTCTCACTTTGGCGGCGCTCGGCGTGGTGTTCGGCGACATTGGCACCAGCCCGCTGTATGCCTTGAAGGAAGGCATGAGCCCGGCGCACGGCATCCCGATCTCGGAAGCCTCGATCTATGGCGTGCTGTCGCTGATCACCTGGACCCTCACCCTGGTGGTGAGCATCAAGTATGCATTGCTGGTAATGCGCGCCGACAACCACGGCGAAGGCGGCATGCTGTCGATCATGTCCTTGGCGAGCAAAGGCCTGCCGGCCGATTCGCGGCGGCGCCTGGCCATCATTTCGCTGTCCCTGGTGGGCGCCGCCTTGTTTTACGG